>NZ_JBHXIB010000014.1:61276-127933 GCF_042723975.1 Amycolatopsis sp. NPDC058340
TTTCTACTGTTTGCTGGCGCCGTGGGTTTGGGGGGTGGCTTGGTTGTTTTTTTTGTGCACACACAAAACCCCCACCCCCCCACCCACCCGGCGCCGGTGACCCGCGCGGGGGGGGTTGGGTTGGCGACAGGCATCGAACATGTGTTCTACTGTCCGCGCCGGTCCCGGAGGGGGAAGCTCCGCGGGCCGGCACCGGACTTCAGGGAGGCACGGATGGCGGTCAAGATCACCCATCTCACCAACGGGCAGCAGGTGCGCTTCGCGAACGCGGACGGCGCCCGCCGCTACGCCGAGATCATCGGCGGCGGGGTCGACAAGTGGCGGTTCACCGTGGTCAGCGGGCATGAGCGCCCGGAATTGTCGGGGCGGGTCGTTAATGTGCCGGTATGGCGTATGACTTCCAGGTGACCGTGGACTCCGCTCATCCGCACAACCTCGCCGGCTGGTGGGCCGAGATGCTCGGCTGGCAGGTCGAGGAGAGCAACGAGGAGTTCATCCGCGAGATGGTCGCCAAGGGTTATGCCCCGGAAGAGGCGACCACCACGCACAACGGTGTCCTGGTGTGGAAGGACGGCGCGGCGATCGTCCATCCCGAGACCAAGCAGCGGTTCCTCTTCCAGCTGGTGCCGGAGGGGAAGACGGTCAAGAACCGCCTGCACCTCGACATCCGGGTGGGGGCGGACAAGATCGAGGCCGAGCTCGAGCGGCTGACCGCGCGCGGTGCGACGTTCCTGCACCGCGGCAAGCAGGGTCCCGCCGAGTGGATCACGATCGCCGACCCGGAAGGCAACGAACTCTGCCTCTCCTGAGGCGGGCCCACGAGGGCCCGCCACTGGGGGTGTCATGAAGGGACCTGGTCCCGTCGGCTGTGCCCTTCATGACCGAGCGCGCGGCCCTCGTGCGCGTCAAGGCCCTCGTGAGTGGCAAGGACGGTTAGAACCGTCCTTGCCACTCACGAGGCCCGATGTCTAGGCGAGCTTGTCCAGTGCGCGCGGCAACGCGGTCGCGAGCAGGTCGAGCTCGGCTTCCCCGGCGATCAGCGGCGGCGACACCGCGATCCCCTTGGCCAGGTTCCGCACGAGGACGCTTTCGTCCCGCGCCAGCCGCTGCAGCCGGTTCGCCGCGCCGGGGTTCGCCTCGACGACTTCGGCCTTCAGCTCGACCGCGCCGAGGAAGCCGAGCCCGGCTCGGACCTCGGCGACCAGCGGATGCGAAGCCAGCCCGGAAAGCGCGTCCGCCAACGGCTTCTCCAGTTCACGCCCGCGCGGGATGAGCCCGTCGCGCTCGTAGATGTCCAGCGTCGCGTTCCCCGCGGCGCAGGCCACCGGATGCCCGGCGTAGGTCGCGCCGTGCCGCAGCACCGGCGCCCCCGGCTTCCCGGTGAAGAACGGCTCGGCCACCCGGGGCGCGACGATCAGCGCGCCCAGCGGGATCGTCCCGCCGGTGATGCCCTTCGCGGTCGTGATCATGTCCGGTTTCACCGCCCACCGGTCGATCCCGAACCAGGTGCCGAGCCGCCCGAACGCGGCGATCACGCAGTCCGCGACGAACAGCACTTCGTGTTTGCGGCAGATCTCGGCGACCGTCTCGATGTACCCGTCCGGCGGAAGCAGGACGCCGCCCGCACCGATCACCGGTTCACAGAAGAAGGCCGCGACCCGCTCCGCGCCGACCCGCAGAATCTCCGCTTCGAGCGCTTCGGCGCTGTCGTAGGGCACGTGCGAGATGTCGCCGGGCAGCGGCCCGAAGCCCGCCGCGTTGGCCGCGATACCGCCGACGGCCGTGCCGAAACCGTGGGTGCCGTGGTAACCCTGCACCCGGCCGATGACGTGCACCTTCTCCGGCCGCCCGGTGTGCGCGAAATACGAGCGGGCGATCTTGACCGCGGTGTCGATGACGTCACCTCCGCCCGAGCCGAAGAAGACCTTCGAGCCCGGTTCGGGTGCCAGCCCGGAAACACGCTCGGCGAGCTTCAGCGCGGGCTCGTTGGCGTTGTAGCCGAACAGGTTGTACGAATCGAGCGTCCGCAACTGGTCCGCGACCGCCCGAGCGATCTCCTCGCGCCCGTGCCCGAAGTTCGCGTACCAGAGTGACGCCGTCGCGTCGAAATACCGCTCGCCCTCGTCGTCCCAGACATAGGAACCCTCACCGCGGGTGACGACGAGCCGGTCGCCGTCGACCGCCCCCATGTCCGCGAAGGGGTGCCACAGCGGATTGCGCGCGGACGCCGACGAAACCATGATCTTCCTCCTCGTGCTCGTGCCCCATCCTCACCCGGATCCGGCCGGGACGCGAACACTCCATCGTGCACAGTTCGCGCGCCGGACCTGTCCGGCTTGTCGCGGCGCCCGCCGGTGAATCTCCAACACCATCCCTTCGGCTCTTGACCGGCGCCGATCGATCCTGTTGCTTGATGAGTGAGTTTGTTCAAAGTTGAGCATTCTGGGAGGAACTTATGCGTCGTCTCGCCGGCACGCTCGTCGCCGCCTGCACGCTCACCGCCCTCTGCGTCGTCCCGGCGGCGACCGCCGCCGAGAGCCCACCACCGGTCGCGACCCCGCCGATGGGGTGGAACAGCTGGAACAAGTTCGGCTGCGACATCAACGAGAACCTGATCCGGGAGACCGCGGACGCGATGGTCTCGTCCGGGATGAAGGCCGCGGGCTATCAGTACGTCAACATCGACGACTGCTGGGCCGAGAAGAACCGCACCCCCGACGGGAAGTACGAGCCACACCGCACGCGCTTTCCCAGCGGCATCAAGGCGTTGGCCGACTACGTGCACGGGAAGGGCTTGAAACTCGGCATCTACACCAGCGCCGGCACGGAAACCTGCGCGCGGACCATGCCCGGTTCACTCGACCACGAAGAGGTCGACGCGCGGACGTTCGCGGATTGGGGAGTCGACTACCTCAAGTACGACAACTGCCACAACCAGGGCCGCCCCGCGCTGGAGCGGTACACGAAAATGGGCGAGGCGCTGAAGAAGACCGGCCGCCCGATCGTCTACGCCCTGTGCGAATGGGGCGAGAACAAGCCCTGGGAGTGGGGCAAGAGCGCGGGGGCGCAGTTGTGGCGCACCACCGGCGACATCAGCGACTCCTGGTCGAGTATGACCAATCTCCTCGACCAGCAGGTCGGCCTGGAACGCTATGCCGGGCCGGGCGGATGGAACGATCCGGACATGCTCGAAGTGGGCAACGGCGGCATGACCGACACGGAATACCGCTCCCACTTCGCGCTCTGGTCGTTGCTCAACGCGCCGCTGCTGGCGGGCAACGACCTGCGCTCGATGTCCGACGCGACCAAGAAGATCTTGCTGAACAAGGATCTTCTCGCGGTCGACCAGGACTGGGGCGGCAAGCAGGGGCACAAGATCCGCGACGACGGGGACACCGAGGTCTGGGCCAAGCCGATGTCCGACGGCTCGGACGTCGTCGTGCTGTTCAACCGCGGCGGTGCGCCGGCGACCCTGTCCGCCACCGCCGCCGAGATCGGCGCCCCCGCGGCGTCCGGCTACCGGGTCCGGGATCTGTGGACCGGCGCGGAGACCGAATCCGCCGGAACCTTGCGGGCCGGGCTGCCGAGCCACGGTTCCGCGGTGTTCCGCGTCTGGCCGTCGAACCAGCCGAAGGCCGCGCCGCATACGACGCTTTCCTTGACCTCGCCCGAATACGCGGCCGTCGACAAACCGTTCACCACGACGCTGCGGGTGTTCAACGACGGCCGGACGCCGGTCCGGGCAGGGATGGTGAAGCTGGCGGTCGGCGCGGGCTGGAAGCCCGACGGTGCCACCGAAGCGCGCATTCCCGCTGTCGCGCCGGGCAAGTCGTGGGAGCAGACCTGGACCGTGCGGCCGTCGTCCCCCGGCGGCGACCGGGTCGAGGTCTCCGGGCATTTCGGCTACCGGACGTCCTGGGGCGCGCGGTCGTTGTCCGTCACCGGAAGCGCGCCCATCGTGAAACCGCCGGCCGCCGGGGAGAACGCACTGTCGAAGGCGGTGTTCATGACGGCCGACAACGGTTATGGCCCGGTGGAACGCGGGACCAGCAATGGTGAATCGAAGGCAGGCGACGGCCATCGGATGAGCATCGGCGGGGTGACCTACGACGACGGGCTTGGCGTCCACGCGCCGTCGAAGGTCCGGCTCTACCTCGGCGGCGGATGCGCGTCGTTCACCTCGTCCGTCGGGGTCGACGACGAGAAGGCCGGTGGCAGTGTGGCTTTCGAGGTCGTCGGTGACGGCAAGCGGCTTGCGAGCACCGGCGTGCTCAAGCGCGGCCAAGCCGCGGAGAAGCTTTCCGTGCCGCTGAGCGGGGTTCAGGTGCTCGATCTGGTCGTCACGGACGGCGGCGACGGGGTCGACTCCGACCACGCGGACTGGGCGGGCGCGACGCTGCGCTGCTAAAGCTCGTGAGTGGTAAGGACGGTTCTAACCGTCCTTACCACTCACGAGTCCCGGCGGTCATAAGCGGCCAGAAGCTGCTTTTCCGCATCCCGCAGGTACTTCTCCAGCGCGGTCTCGGCGGGCCCGAAGCGGCCTCGCTCCAGGTCACGCAGGATCCGCTCGTGCCGCTCCAGGAACGGCTCGAAGAACGCGCGCGTGTTCTCGGCCAGCACGAAGAAGAGCCGCGTCTCCGCCAGCACCTGACGCATCGTCGTGCTGACCCGCTCGCTGCCCGCCAGATCTCCCACCGCCTGATGGAACGCGATGCTCGCGGTCCCGACGGCCTGCCAATCGCCTTCGCCGGCCGCGGCACGGCCGTCCCGCACGGCGTCCGCGACGGCCGAAAGATCCACAGTGGACAGTTCCGACGCACGCCGCAGCGCACCGCATTCGGTGACCCGCCGCATCACGTACAGATCCGAGATGTCCTGCGCGGTCAGCTCACGGACGAACACGCCGCGGTTGAGTTCGTGCACCGCGAGCCGTTCGTGCGCCAGCAGCTGGAACGACTCGCGCAGGGTGTTGCGCGAAACGCCGAGCGCGGCGCTGATCGACGGTTCGGAAAGCCTCGACCCCGGCGGGAAGACGCCTTCGGTGATGCGCTGGCGCAAGATCTCGGCGACCCGTTCCGCGGTCCCGCTCCGTTCGAGCAGGGGCCTGTCGCGGGCCAGCGTCTCCTCGGCGGCAGGTGTGGACACGGCGCTACCTGACGCCGAGTTCGAAGTCGAGACTGTACCGGTTGCCCGGCATGGCACCGGCCGCCTTCGCGCCGTCGATCGGGAGCGCGACCCCGTTGACGAACCGGGATTCGTCGCTGGCCAGGAAGACCACGGCCTTCGCGACCTCCCACGCCTCGCCGACCCGTCCGGCGGGCGTGCTCGCGACAAGCTGGTGCTGCTTGGCTTCGAAATCCTCCGGCGAAGCGAGGGTGCCGCGCAGCATGTCCGTGTCGATCGCGCCCGGGTTGACCGTGTTCGCCCGGATCCCCTGGTGCGCGTGCGCGACGGCGATCGACTTCATCATGCCGACCAGCGCGTGCTTGGTGGCGTTGTACACCGGGTCGCCGGGGCGGCCCATCACCCCGCCGTTGGACGAAGTCGTGACGATACTGCCCGCCTTGTTCGCGATCATCTGCGGCAGCACGGCCCGCGTGCCCAGGAACGCCGCCCGCACGTTCAGCGCGAAGATGTTGTCGAATTCCGCCAACGTGGTGTCGGCCAGCGGTTTCCCGAGGTGGATGCCGACGTTGTTGAACAGCACGTCGACCCGGCCGGTTTCGGCGACCACGCCGCGCACGAACTCGTCGACCTGTCCCTCGTCGGTCGCGTCCACAATGGAGTGGCGGGCGCCCTCGACGGATTCCGCGGGTTCGCGGATGTCACTGGTGAACACAGTCGCACCCTCGGCGACGAACTCCTTCACGGTCGCGAGACCGATGCCCCTCGCTCCCCCGAAGACCACCGCGACCTTGCCTGCCAGCCGGCCCATGCTCATTTCCTCCCTCTCGGCGAAACCGCCGTGTAATCCTCCGGAAGGCGCACCAGCGCCCCGGGTTCCCCGTGATAGGTGACCTCGACGCCGTACAGTTCGCGCGCCGCTTCCACCGAGATGTATCCGTCGACGACGTCGGCGAGCACGGCCTCCGGGTCCCGTTCGAGGGGATCGCCGTAACCGCCGCCACCTGGCAGGAACACGTTCACCACGTCGTCGGGCCGCAGGTTCACCCGGCTCTTCGACGGCAGGGCACCGCGGGTCAGCTCGAACCGGCCCACCGCGCCATCGTGTCCGGAGTCCACGCCGGACGCGGGCCGGTGAACCCGGTCGACGTTTCCGTTGACACTCCAGGAGATCTCACCACGGGCGGCCATGGTCGTGCACTGGCCGAGGCCGCCGCGCCACTTTCCGGCGCCGCCCGAGTCCGTGCGCAGCACGCGTTCGCGCTGGATCAGCGGAGCCATCGTCTCGATGACCTCCGTCGGCGTCGAGCGCAGGCCGCTCGGGAAGCCGGTGGTGTTCAGTCCGTCCTTTGTGGACCTGGCGCCGATCCCGCCGGTCTGGAAGACGTTGAGCATGAACTCGCGGCCATCGGCGTCGGCGCCGCGCCAGATGGTCATCCACAACGCGTCCGCGCTGTGCGCCATGGCGTTTCCGGGCAGGGCGGTCATCAGCAGGGACGGCAGGAAATGCCCGATCAGATGCCGCGACGCGACCGGAGCGGGCGGCGTGCAGTTGAGCACCGATCCCTCCGGCGCGGTGACGTGCACCGGCCGGAACGAGCCCGCGTTGTGCGGTACTTCCGGCGAAATGGCCGCCTTGATCGCGAACGACGCGTACGCCCTGGTGTAGTTCAAGACGACGTTGATCCCGCGTCGGCTCTGCGGCGACGATCCCGCGAAGTCGAGGTAAATGTCCTCACCGTCGATGGTCACGGCGACCTTGAGGACGACCTCTTCGTCGTCAAAACCGTCTGTCGCCAATTCACTCGTATACGTGCCGTCCGGAAGTTTCGCCAGTGCGTCGCGCAGCGCCCGTTCGGAGCGGTTCATGATCTCCGCGGCGACGTCGTCGAGCGAATCCAGACCGAATTCCTCCAGCAGCCGCACCAGGCTGGCCGCGCCGACCTCGTTCCCGGTGACCTGGGCGTACAGATCCCCGATGGTCTCCTCCGGGGTGCGGACGTTCGCGCGGATCAGCAGTTCGAGATCCGCGTTGACCTCGCCCGCACGGAGGAACTTCATGGTCGGCAGGCGCAGTCCCTCTTCGAACACCTCGTGCGCCTCGGCGGAGACCAGCCGCCCGCCGATGTCCGGTGCGTGGCAACAGGAAGCGAACCAGGCGACCAGCCGTCCCCGCAGGAACACCGGCGTCGCGACGGTGATGTCGTTGATCTGCCCGGCGGTCTGCCACGGGTCGTTGGTGAGCAGGACGTCGCCCGGCGCCAACGTCTCCGGCGGATACGCGGCGACGAAGTGGTGCATCCCGGTCGCCATCGCGTTGATATGGCCGGGGGTCCCGCCGACGGACTGGCCGATCATCTCGCCGCGCGAGTCGAACACCGCGCAGGCGAGGTCGAGCGATTCCCGCACCACGGACGAGAACGCCGTGTTGACGAGCGCGTTCTGCTGCTCGGCGAGGATCGAATGCAGCCGGTTCCCCAGCAATCCCACGAGAATCGGGTCGACGCTCATACCGTCACCACCAGACTGGCGTCTTCGCCGACGACACACCGCGCTCCAGGAGGAACGACCACAGTGGACTCTCGTTCCTCCACGATGGCCGGTCCTTCGACCCGGTCACCGGCCTTGAGCCGATACCGGTCGAACACCGCCGTGTCGACAAATCCACCTGCGGCGGGAAAGTAAGCCGGCCGGCTCCCCTTGCGCGCGTCGCCCTCCGCCTCGGCACCCGCGAGTTTCAGTGTGACCTCGGGCGCCGGCCCGCTGGAGACGACCCGCCAGTTGAGCACCTCGATCGCGACGTCCGGCCCGGTCCGCCGGTACAGCGTCCGGTAGGTCTCGGTGAACGCGCCGATGAGCGATTCCGGCCAGTTGCCCCGCTCGACCGGCACGCGGATCTCGTAGCCCTGTCCGGAGTACCGCATCTCGGCGATCCGGCGATGGGTCACATCGTCCACACCGGACTTCCGCAGTAGTTCCGCGCCCTCGGTCTCCATCTCGGTGAACAACGCGTCGACCTGCTCCCAGGAGAGATCGAGTACCGCCGAGCGCGCCGAACGGACGAAGTCGAAAGCCAAGGGCGCGGTGAGGAATCCCGCCGCGCTCAGCACCCCGGCGGCGGGCGGCGCGACCACCTCGGGCGCGCCGAGCGCCCTCGCCACACCGACGCCGTGCACCGGTCCGGCCCCGCCGAAGGTGAACATCGGCAGTTTCGCCGGATCCTTCCCGCGTTCGACGGCGTGAACGCGCGCGGCGTTGGCCATGTCCTCGTTGACGCTGGTGTGAATACCCCAAGCGGCTTCTTCGACGCTGACGCCGAGCGGTACAGCGATCTTCGAGCGGATCGCCTCCCGCGCGCCATCGGCGTCCAAAGTCATTCCGCCGCCGAGGA
This sequence comes from Amycolatopsis sp. NPDC058340, assembly GCF_042723975.1. NCBI lineage: Bacteria > Bacillati > Actinomycetota > Actinomycetes > Pseudonocardiales > Pseudonocardiaceae > Amycolatopsis > Amycolatopsis sp. NPDC058340. The sequence goes on from NZ_JBHXIB010000014.1 coordinate 69,792, forward strand.
AATACCCCGGATCCAGGTAGCCGAGCACGAGATCGGCGTCGGTCACGGTCGGCTCGATACCGCCTCGTCCGTAGCAGACGGGGCCTGGTTCGGACCCCGCCGAATCCGGGCCGACGGTGAGCAGGCCGAGCGCGTCGATCCGCGCGATCGAGCCGCCGCCGACGCCGATCTCGATCATGTCGGTGACCGGAACCTTGACCGGCAGCCCGGATCCCGGCAGCAGGCGGTATTTCCGGTCCACTTCGAACTCGTGCGTCACCAGCGGCGCGCCGCCGGAGATCATGCACAGTTTCGCCGTCGTGCCGCCCATGTCGAAGGCCAGCAGATCCTCGACACCGGCCGCGGCGCCGATCGCGGACGCGGCCAGCGCGCCGCCCGCCGGACCGGATTCGAGGATGCGGATCGGATAGCGCGCGGCGGTGTCGACGGTCGCGATCCCGCCGTTGGACAGCATGATGTGCGGCGACGGGCGCACCCCGGTCTCGTGCAGACGCCGTTCCAGGTCACGCAGATACCGTTCGGTGAGGTCCTGGACGTAGACGTTGGCGACCGTGGTGGACGCGCGCTCGAACTCGCGGATCTCGGGGACGACCTCGCTCGACAGCGCGACCCGCAACCGGGGCGCCACCTCGGCGAGTACCTCGGCCGCCCGCCGTTCGTGCGCGGGATTCGTGAAGGCGTGCAGGAAACAGATCGCGACCGCGTCGATCCCGCGGGCGTCGAGCTCACGGCCGAGCCGAGTGACGTACTCCTCGTCCAGTCCCGTGTGGACGGTTCCGTCGGCGAGGATCCGCTCGGGAACGTCGAACCGCAGATGACGCGGGACCAACGGGGCGGGGAGTTCGATGAGCAGGTCGTACAGTTCGTACCGGTGCTCGCGCCGCATTTCCAGCATGTCACGGAAACCCGCGGTCGCGAGCAGCGCGGTGCGGGCTCCCTTGCGCTCGATCAGCGCGTTCGTGACCAGTGTGGTGCCGTGGACGAACTGCTCGACGTCGCCCGCGTCCAGCCCGGCGTCGGCGAGTGTCCTCTTGAGACCTTCCTCGACCGCTCGGGCGGGCTCGTCATGCGTCGTCAGCACCTTGCCGACGGCGACGACCCCGGTTTCGCCGAGCACGCAGAGATCGGTGAACGTGCCGCCGATGTCCACGCCGACACGGAGCCCCGTCACGGGGATTCCTTGCGGTACCAGCGCGGTGAGGTGTTGAGCGGTGGCGCCATCTTCGCGCGGACGACCAGCACGTTCGGCTCGTCGGACTCGACGAACTCGCCGAGCAGCCGCCGGAAAGCCCGCCCGAATCCGGAGACGCGATCCGCGTGCACGCCGAAGGACCTCGCCAGTCCGACGAAATCGGGGCTGTCCCAGTCGACACCCCGGCGCGGCAACCCGGCGCGATCCTGGTCGTAGCGAAGCATGCCGTACCCGCCGTCGTCGACGACGATCGTCGTGACCGGCAGCTGTTCCTGCGCGAGCGTGTGGAGATCACCGCAACCGAAGAGGAAACCGCCGTCACCGGTGACACAGATCGCGCGGCCCGCCCCCGCGGCACTGGCGCCGAGCGCCGCCGGGAAACCGTAGCCGAGCGTGCCCCAGCCCATCGGATACGCGAGCTTGCGCGGCGCACGGACCCGGTGGAACCCGCCGATCCAGTACCCGGCGACGCACATGTCCGCGACCACGACCGCGTCGGGCGGCAGCACCTCGTCCAAAGTGGACAGCAGATCCGCGGCCTGCGGCTCCTCTTCCTTGATCCGCCGCCGGACCCGGGCGGAGACCTTGGCGAGCCTGCCGACGAGCGCCGCGATACCGGACCGTTCCTCGACCTTCAGCGCCTCGACGAGCATCCGGGCGTCGCCGACCAGCGTGATGTCCGGCTGATAGTTCTTGGCCGCGTCGTCCGGGTCGACGTTGATCGCGATGAGCTTCTTCGGCTTCGGCATCAGCCAGTTCTGCGTCATCAGCCCGTCGAAGTCGGTGCCGATGGCGAGGACGACGTCGGCCTCGTCCCACAGCGCGCCGACCTCGGGCGCGTGCACCGGGTTCGGGGCGAGACAAGGATGATCGACCGGCAGAAGCCCTCGGGCGCCGAACGTGGTGAGCACCGGCGCGGCCAGCCGTTCGGCGAGTTTCCCGATCGCCTCGCCCGCCTCGGCGCGCAGCGCGCCACCGCCTGCCCAGATCAGCGGCCGGTCGGCGGCGGCCAGCAGGGCCTCGGCCTCGGTGAGATCCGGGATCTCGGCGGGCCGGGCGTGCGAACGCGGCGGACGGCGCGCGGGCGTCCGCTCGGACAGGAAGTCGGTCGGGATGCCGAGGTACACCGGCCCGCTCTGCGGCTGGAGCGCGAGCCGGGCCGCGCGGTGCAGGGTGGCGGCGACCTGATCGGCGCTCGTGACGGTGAACCCGGCCTTGGTGACCGGCGCGAACATCGCCTGCTGATCCGACGTCTCGTGCAGGACACCGCGGACGACGCCCGGCCGCCGCAGCGTGGACGGGATGTCGGTCGCGATGATCAGCACCGGTGCCGCCGACGCCATGGCCTCACCGACCGCGGCGAGCGTGTTCGCCGCGCCCGGCCCCGTGGTCACCAGCGCGACCCCGAGCTTCCCCGTGGCGCGGGCGTAACCGTCGGCCGCGTACCCCGCCGTCTGCTCGTGCCGGACCCCGACGAGCCGGATGTCCGTATCGGCCAGCGCCTCCCATAACGGCAGGTTGTGCACCCCGGGGAGACCGAAGACGACTTCGGTCCCCAGAGCGGTCAGCGCGTCGGCGAGATGCTGGGCTCCGGTGGGTGCAGGCACCTCGCCGATAGTGCCAGATCGTTCAACGATCCAGCAACCAACCGCGCTGGGCCTCGTGAGTGGCAAGGACGGTTAGAACCGTCCTTGCCACTCACGAGGTCAGTACAGACCGGCGGCGTACCGCTCCGGCTCGTAGTACGCCTCGAGGTCGGCCAGGGAATCCTCCGGCCGCTCGAAGGTCTTCGCGATCGCCGCCCGCGACGGGAGCGCGTCGGGCGTCCAGGTCTCCGGCGACCAGAGCTTCGACCGCATGAACGCCTTCTGGCAGTGGTGGAAGATCTCGTCGATGTCGACCACCAGCGCGAGCTTCGGCCTGCTGCCCTTCACGATCATGTCGTCGAAGAACGGCGCCTCACGCACCAGCCGCGCGCGGCCGTTGATCCGCAGCGTGTCGCCGCGGCCGGGGATCAGGTAGATCAGCCCGACGTGCGGATTCGACAGCACGTTGTGGAACCCGTCGGCGCGCCGGTTGCCCGGCCGCTCCGGGATGGCGATCCGCGTGTCGTCCAGCACCAGCGTGAACCCGGCCGGATCGCCCTTCGGCGAGACGTCGCAGGTGCCGTCCGCAGCGGAGGTCGCGATCAGCACGAACGGCGACTCCGCGAGCCACCGCCGGTCCATCTCGTGCAGCTTCGGGCGCGCCTTGTTCGCGGTCCGCTCCAGTGGCGGCGGCAGGATCTCGCGCAGCTCGGCCTCGGTGGTGACTTCGACGAACTCAGACAATGTTGTGCTCCCTCGTCACGGCCCGGTCGCCGGCGAACCGGCGGACGTCGAGCCCGGTGATGTCGATGGCCGGGACCCGCCCCAGGTAGAGGTCCCGCACGAGCTCCCCCACGGCCGGGCCCATCTGGAACCCGTGCCCCGAGAACCCCGTCGCGTAGAAGAACCGCGACAGGTGGACGCTTTCCCCCACGATCTGGTTGCGGTCGGGGGTGACCTCGTACAGCCCGGCCCAGCCGCCGCGGATACCCGCGTCGAGCACGGCGGGCACCCGGCGCGCCGCGATTTCGGCGAGTTCCGGCAGCCACTCGCCCGGTTCGTACCGGGTGTCGAAGCCGGGATCGCCGTCACCGTCGCAGAAGGACATCGCCAGGCCGAGGCCCTCGCGGTGGAAGTAGAACGCCGAAGGCATCTCGATGGTCAGCGGCACTCGCTCGGGCAGGTCCGCGACCGGTCCGGTGAACACGACCTGCCGCCGGTACGGCCGCACCGGGAGGTCGACGCCCGCCAGCTCGCCGATCCGCCCCGACCAGGCGCCCGCGGCGCAGACCACCGCGTCCGTCCGGACGAAACCGGCCGAGGTCCGGACACCGGTGATCTCGTCGCCGTCGCGTTCGATCCCGACGACCTCGACGCCGGTCTTCAGCACCGCGCCGTGCCCGCGGGCCGCCCGCGCGTAGCCCTGGACCGCCGAGTCCGGGGTGGCCTTGGCGTCGTCCGGCGACCACAACGCGGCGATCACGCCTTCGGTGTCGATCAGCGGGGAGAACCGCCGCGCCTCGGCCGGCTCGACGAGACGGCTGCGGACGCCATAGGAGTTCTGCAGTTCGGCGCAGCGCTCGAATTCGGGCAGGTCCGCGGGGTCGGTGATCAGGTACAGGTAGCCGTCGCGGCGGAAGTCGATCTCGGTCCCGTACGTCTCGGCGAAGGAGGCGTACTCGGCCAGCCCGCGCAGCCCGATCTCGATGTTGACCCGGGTGGTGAACGACGACCGGATCCCGCCCGCCGCCTTCGCCGTCGAGCCCGCGCCCAGGGTGTCGCGTTCGAGCAGCAGCACCGAGACCCCGGCGGCGGCGAGCCGGTACGCGCAGGCGATCCCGATGATGCCGCCGCCGATCACGACGACGTCGGTGCGTTCAGGCAGTGACTCCATCCGTGTCCCCGATCCGTTCGTCCTCGGGCGGCGGTCCCGGCGGCGTGCCGTCGCCGAACGGGCGCCCGCCCAGCTGCTCCCGGTGATGCGGCGTCGTCCAGCCGGACAGGTCCGGTCCCAAGGGGACGATCCGCGTCGGGTTCACCTGCTCGTGCACCGCGTAGTAGTGCCGCTTGATGTGGTCGAAGTCGACGGTGTCACCGAAACCCGGCGTTTGGAAGAGGTCGCGGGCGTAGGCCCACAGCACCGGCAGCTCGGCCAGCTTGTTCCGGTTGCATTTGAAGTGCCCGTGGTACACGGCGTCGAAGCGGACGAGCGTGGTGAACAGCCGGATGTCCGCTTCGGTGATCGTGTCACCGACGAGGTAGCGCTGCGTTTCGAGCCGTTCGGAAAGCACGTCCAGCATCGCGAAGAGGCGGGTGTAGGCGTCCTCGTACGCGGCCTGCTTGGTCGCGAAACCGGCTTGGTACACGGCGGCATTGACGTCGGCGTAGACCCCCGCGTTGACGGCGTCGATCTCGTCGCGCAGTCGCTCTGGGTAGAGGTCGGGCGCGCCGGGCCGGTGGAGGCTGGTCCATTCGGTGGACAGGTCGAGGGTGATCCGGGGATAGTCGTTACTCACCAGCCGTTTGCTCGGAATGTCCACAATGGCCGGAACGCTGATCCCGCCCATGTAGTGCGGATCGGCCGCGTGATAGGCCTCGGCCAGGTACTTGATCCCGAGCACGGGATCCCGGTCGCCGGGATCGAGGGTGAACCGCCAGCTCTTCTCGTCCTGGATCGGGTCGGCCACGGCCACGCTCAGCGCGGATTCGAGCCCGAGCAGCCGCCGGACGACCAGCCCGCGGCTCGCCCAGGGACAGGCCCGGCTGACCACCAGCCGGTATCTTCCCGCCTCCACCGGCCAGCCGTCACGGCCGTCGGCGGTGATACGCGCGTCGAAATGGTTGGCGGACCGACGGAACTCACCCGTCTGCGGATCGGTCGGGATCGTCATGTGAGCCACCCTAAAGCGTGAGATGGTGGTTTCGGTGTGCGTAGACTCTGGCACCCGGCGTGTTCGCACGCCGCCGCGCGGAAGGTGGTCCCGACGATGCCGTTCATGCCCGTGACCGATTCGATGTTCCTTCTCGTGGAGACGCGTGAACATCCGATGCACGTCGGCGGACTGCAATTGTTCAAGAAACCCGAGGACGCCGGGCCCGACTACCTGCGCGACGTCCGCCGGAAACTGCTCGATTCCGACAACATGCGCTCGGTGTTCCGCCGCCGTCCCGCCCGGCCGGTCAACACCGCCGGCCACCTCGCCTGGTCGACCGACACCGAACTCGAACTCGACTACCACTTCCGCCATTCGGCACTGCCCCAGCCCGGCCGGATCCGCGAACTGCTGGAGCTGACCGGGCGCTGGCACAGCACCCTGCTCGACCGGCACCGCCCGCTGTGGGAGATCCACCTGGTCGAGGGGCTGCAGGACGGCCGGTTCGCGATCTACAGCAAGATCCACCACGCGCTGATGGACGGCGTCTCGGCGCTGCGGCATCTGCAGGGGACGCTGTCGGACGACCCGGCCGACCTCGACTGCCCGCCGCCGTGGGGCCGCCGCGCCAAACCGGACGGCGGCCGCAACGGCAAGGCGTCGCCCTCGATGCTCAGCACCTTCGGCAAGACCGTCAACCAGCTCGCCGGTATCGCGCCCGCCGCGATGAAGGTGGCGCGGGAGGCGTTCCAGGAGCACACGCTCACGCTGCCGGCGCAGGCGCCGAAGACGATGCTGAACGTGCCGATCGGCGGGGCCCGGCGGTTCGCCGCGCAGTCGTGGTCGCTGGACCGGGTGCGCAAGGTGGCGACCGCCGCCGGGGTGTCGCGCAACGACGTCGTCCTCGCGATGTGCTCGGGCGCGCTGCGCGACTACCTGATCGAACAGAACGCGCTCCCCGACGCGCCGCTCACCGCGATGGTCCCGGTTTCCTTGCGGCGCAAGGACAGCGGGGACGCGGCGGGGAACAACATCGGTGCGCTGCTGTGCAACCTCGCCACCCATCTGACCGATCCGGCCGCCCGGCTCGCGACGATCAACGCGTCCATGCGGAACGGGAAGAAGCTCTTCTCGGAGCTGACCCCGCTGCAGACGCTGCTGCTGTCCGGGATCAACGTCGCCCAGCTCGGCGTGTCACCGATCCCCGGCTTCGTGAACAACACGAAACCGCCGTTCAACCTGGTGATCTCCAATGTGCCGGGGCCGCGCAAGCAGATGTACTGGAACGGCGCCGCACTCGACGGCATCTACCCGGCGTCGGTACTGCTGGACGGGCAGGCGCTGAACATCACGCTGACCAGCAACGGCGACAACCTGGACTTCGGGGTCACCGGTTGCCGCCGGAGCGTGCCGCATCTGCAGCGCATCCTGACCCATTTGGACACCGCGCTCGCCGAACTGGAACACGCGGTGTCCATCGGGCGCGGCTAGCTGCCGTCGGAGACGTAGATCGCGCCCGGGGTGATCGTGTACAGCTGCCCGTCCGGGCCTGCGGTCGCGTCCCGCGTGCGGCCGAGGTTGGTCCAGAGCTTGCCGCCGTTGCCGTTCAGGTCGAGCTTGTACGTGCCGCCCTTGAGCGACGCCATGTACAGCGAACCCTTGTAGGCGGCGAGCCCGCTCGGTGTCGCCGAGGACGTCGGCCAGGACTTGACCGGGTTGGTCATCCCCGCCGTGTTGCACGGGCCCTCGCACGTCGGCCAGCCGTAGTTCTTGCCCGGCTCGATCTTGTTCAGCTCGTCGAGTTTGTTCGCGCCGATGTCGGAGACGTACAGCTGCCCGTTCGCCCAGGTCAGCCCCTGGACGTTGCGGTGGCCGTAGGAGTAGACGCGGCTGTTGAACGGGTTGCCGGGCGCGGCCGCGCCGTCGGTGGTGACCCGCAGGACCTTGCCGCCGAGGGAGTTCTTGTTCTGCGCGTTGGCGCCGTTCTGGCCGTCGCCGGTGCCCGCGTAGAGGTAGCCGTCGGGCCCGAACCGGATCCGCCCGCCGTGGTGATACTGCGAACCACGCGGGATGCCGGTGACGATCGGCGTCGGTGTCTGGCCCAGCTTCAGCTTGGCGATGCGGTTGTCGGAGCTGGTCGTGTAGTAGATGAAGACCGTCTCGTCGGTGGCGTACTTCGGCGAGACGGCGATGCCGAGCAGGCCCGCCTCCGCCGTGACGCTCACCCCGGGGATGGTCTGGACCGTGGTGACCTTGCCCGCCTTGTCGATCTTGCTGATCGTCTTGGCGTCCTTCTGTGTGAAAAGGCCGGTGCCGTCGGGCAGGAAATCGATCGACCAGGCCTGGTTGAGACCGCTCGCGAGCTGTCTGATCGCCTGGACGGACGGCGCTTCGGCGGCCGCCGCCGGGATGGCCGCGATGGACACGGCCGTCGCGGCGGCGAACGTGGCGGCGAGAGTACGACGTAAGGACATGGGACGCCTCCTTCAGCTACACCCCTGGAGCTCGGATGGCGGCGGTAGGCGGGTGGTCGGGGCGCACCCGTCGAGTTGGATAGAAACACACAACATAACGAAACGGACACCACTGGACGGGGTATCGGGCGCGCGGACTGTTAACCGTTGTGTGCGCCGAGCGTGACGAACCGGGCGGCGCGATCCGCCATAGGTAGGAAACTTTACAAAATGCCTCCGGAAATCGGCGGCACGCTTCTAGGGTGACGGTTCGATCCCATGTGGACGTTAGGAGCGGAAATGATCGAGGTATGGACCACCCCCGACTTCGTCGAGTACGAAACCCCCATGGAGGTCACCGCTTACGCGGCCCGCTTGGAGGACTGAGTTCGCATCCGGTGGTGGGGGCCGCCCCCCACCACCGCGCCGCCGTCCCGATCAGCGAGCCGTTGGAGGCAGCACGGTGTCCGTCATGTCGTCCTCGGAGTTCATCGCGGCCCTGCGCGGGCTTTCGCATCGCTATTGGGGCACCCACCCGTTCCACGTGCGGATGCACGCCGGCGACCTGTCCGAGTACGAGCTGAAGATCTGGGCCGCGAACCGCTGGTACTACCAGTGCGTGCTCCCGCAGAAGGACGCGGCCATCATCAGCAACTGCCCGCTGCCGGAGATCCGCCGGGAATGGCTCGACCGCATCGTCTACCACGACGGGACGAAGGCCGGGGACGGCGGAATCGAGCGGTGGCTCCGTTTGTGCACCGCGGTCGGGCTCGACCGCGAAGAGGTTCTCGATCAGCGGCACGTCGCCCCCGGCGTACGGTTCGCCGTCGACGCCTACGTGACTTTCGCCCGCACGAAACCCTGGCTCGAAGCGGTCGCTTCGGGGCTGACCGAAATGTTCGCCGGCCATCTCATGCAGCGGCGGGTCGCCGACATGCTGGCGAACTATTCGTGGATCGCCCCGGAGGACCTCGCCTATTTCACCAACCGCATCGGCAAGGTCTCCGGCGAGGGCAAGGGAACGCTCGACATCGTGGTGCGGCACGCCGTCACCCGTGAGCAGCAGGAGAAGGCGATCGCCGCGCTGTCGTTCAAAACCGACGTGCTGTGGTCCATGCTCGACGCCATCGAGCGCGCGGCGGCCAAGGAGTAGCCATGACCACCCTCGAACTGGGCTCGGTACCGAGGCTCCGGCGTGGGGTCCGGCTGAGTTACGACCAGACCAGGGAAACGCACGTCCTCCTGTTCCCCGAAGGCGTGCTGGTCCCGAATCCCACGGCGGCGGCCGTGCTTTCCCTCTGCGATGGCGTCGAAGACGTCGCCGGGATCGCTTCGGCGTTGCGCGAGCGCTACTCCGGTGTTCGCGAGGAGGAGATCCTGGACGTGTTGTCCCGGCTCGGAGATCGGCGGATCGTCGAATGGACCTGACCACCGCGGCACCGTTGGGCATGCTGGCCGAGCTGACCCATCGCTGCCCGCTGCATTGCCCGTATTGCTCGAATCCGGTGGAGCTGATCGCCCGTGACGGCGAACTGTCCACAGAGGAATGGATCTCCGTGCTCTCGCAGGCTCGCGAACTCGGGGTGCTCCAGGTGCACATGTCCGGCGGCGAACCGCTCGCCAGACCGGATCTGCCCATCCTGGTCGAGCACGCCACGAAACTGGGCTGCTACGTCAACCTGGTGACCTCCGGGCTCGGGCTGACGGAGTCCAGATTGGACGATCTCGCCGAACGCGGTATCGCGCATGTCCAGCTCTCCGTCCAGGGCGCGACCGCCGACCGCGCGGACCGGCTCGCCGGCGCACGGGCCCACGGCCGGAAGCTGATCGCCGCCGAGCTGATCAAGAAGGCCGGGCTCCCGCTTTCGGTCAACGTCGTGCTGCACCGGCAGAACCACGACCAGCTCGCCGGGATCATCGACCTGGCCGAGAAAATGGGCGCGGACCGGCTCGAACTGGCCAATACGCAGTACTACGGCTGGGCCCTGCGCAACCGCGACGCCCTGATGCCGACCAGGCGGCAGCTCGACGAGGCCGAGCCGATCGTGCGCGCGGCCACCGAACGGCTGCGTGGCCGCATGGAGATCATCTACGTCGTCGCCGACTATCACGAGCAGTACCCGAAGCCGTGCATGTACGGCTGGGGCGCTCGGCAGCTGACCGTGGCGCCCGACGGGAACGTGCTGCCGTGTCCCGCGTCCACAGCGATCGAGACCCTCGAGTTCGACAACGTGCGGGACAGGCCGCTGGCGTGGATCTGGTACGAATCCGCTTCCTTCAACGCTTATCGCGGCGAAGACTGGATGCCGGACACCTGCGGCACCTGCGATCGGCGCGCGATCGACTTCGGCGGCTGCCGGTGCCAGGCGTTCCAGCTCACCGGTGACGCCGCGGCGACGGACCCGGTGTGCTCGCGCTCGCCGGATCGCGGCGTCGTCGATCTCATCCTCGCCACACCGTCGAAAACGGACGAACTCGTGATGCGGGCGCCGCGATGAAAGTGATCCTGCTCGGCACCGCGGCGGGCGGCGGTTTCCCGCAATGGAACTGCGCCTGCGCGCTGTGCGTCTCGGACGCGCCGCCGCGGACCCAGGACTGTGTCGCGGTGAGCGCGGACGGCGAAGGGTGGTACCTGCTCAACGTGTCACCGGACATCCGCGCGCAGATCCTCGCCACGCCGCCCTTGCGTGCCGGGCCGGGGCCCCGGGAAATCCCGCTGCGCGGGGTATTGCTGACCGACGCCGAACTCGATCATTCGCTCGGCCTGCTTCTGCTGCGGGAAGCGGGCGGCCTTCCGGTATGGGCGCCGGACGCCGTTCTGGGCGCCCTCTCCGAGCACTTCCCCGCGCGGTCGATCATCGACGGCTACGGCGGCTGGGACTGGTCGCCGTCGTCGGATGTCTCCATCGACGGACTCCGGGTGAGCGTGCTTCCCGTGAGCGACAAGCGGCCGAAGTACGCGCGTTCGTCCACTGAGGACGGACCGTGGGTGGTGGCGTACCGGATCGAAGACGTCCGGACCGGCGGCGTCTTCGTGTACGCGCCTTGCCTGAAGAGCTGGCCGGACGGCTTCGACGACTTCACCCGCGACGCCGGCCTGGTGTTGCTGGACGGAACCTTCTACTCGCCGGACGAGATGGCCGGCACCACCGCGGCCGAGGCCGGCGCTCAGCGCGCGATGGGGCATCTGCCGATCACCGGCAGCCTCGCGAAGCTCCGGCCCGGCGCGCGCTGGGCGTACACGCATCTGAACAACACGAACCCGGTGCTCGACCCGGCGTCGCCGGAACACGCCGCCGTACTGGCCGGCGGCGCCTCACTTCCCTTGGACGGTACGGAATTCGACCTCTAGGCGACACCCTCGGGGCTCGCGCCCGAAACGGGGACGGAGTCGGCGGTGAGCCGGTCGATCTCCGCGAGCTCGTCCGCGGTCAGGTCGATGTCGGCGGCGGCGAGGCTGGACTCGATGTTGGCCGCCTTGCGCGCGCCCACGATCGCGACGTGCACGCCCGGCTGGGCGAGCGTCCACGCGATCGCGAGCTGGCTGACCGAGATCCCCTTGCCCGCGGCGAATTCCTTGAGCCTGCCGACCACGGCGAGGTTGCGCTGGAAGGTCTCGCCGGTGAACGCCGACGACCGGGACCGCCAGTCGGTCTTCTCGAACGTCGTCTCGGGCGTGAAGGATCCGGTCAGCAAGCCGCTGCCGAGCGGGCTGTACACGAGCACACCGATGTCGTTCTCCCGCGCGTACGGGAGAGGATCGGCCTCGATGTCGCGGCGGAACAAGTGATACGGCGGCTGCAGGGTTTCCACCGGGCGGGTCTTGCCGAAGGCGGCCAGGCCCGCGGCGTCGTAGTTCGAGACACCGACGTGCCGGATCTTCCCGGCGTCGACGAACTCCTGCAGGATCCCCGCCGTCTCCTCGGCCGGGGCGTCGGGGTCGGGCCAGTGGATCTGGTAGAGGTCGATGTGGTCGACGTCGAGGAAGCGAAGACTGTCCTCGACGCCCTGCGTCAGCCACTCGCGCCGGGAGTCGCGCGGCCGTCCGGAGCGCGGCTTGATGCCGCCCTTCGTCGCGATGACGAGATTGTCGCGGTCGCGTTTGAGTTCCTCGCGCAGCGCCTTTCCCAGCATGGCTTCGGATTTCCCGAAACCGTAGGCCTGCGCGGTGTCGAAGAGGTTGACCCCGAGTTCGCGGGCGTGGCGGATCGCGGCGATCGCCGTGTCCTCGTCGAACGAACCCCAGTCCCCGCCGAGCTGCCAGGTGCCGAAGGCGATCCTCGACACCTCGAGGCCGCTCCTGCCCAATGTCGTCGTACGCATGACTCCAGCAGAGCACAGACATCGGATCACCGCACCGGTTCTCCCGGCCAACGAAACCCCCAAATAACCGTTTGACGGTCGGCGTCCCGGCAGTCGATACTCGTGACATGTCCGAGTCCCCCAGCCTCGACGGGCTCCGCGTCCTCGCCCATCCCGTGCGGCTGCGCATTCTGTCGCTTTTGACCGGTGTCGCGATGAGCGCGGCCGAAGCCGCCCGCGAACTCGGTGAGACACAAGCGAATGTCAGCTATCACCTGCGGCGGCTGCACGAGGCCGGGCTGCTCGACGTCGCCGAGGAGGTCCGCATCCGGGGCGGGCTGGCGAAACGCTACCGGCACGATCCGGAGTCCGGAATGCGGTTCACCTCGAAGAATCCGGAGGAGGAACAGCTCCTCATCGCGGCGATGGCCGAAGAACTCAAGCGCCGCAGCGAATTCCACCTGCCCGGCGAACACGGGTCGATCAGCGACGCCGAGATGTGGGTCGACCGCGAGACCTGGGAGACGGCGCTCGAACACGCTCGCGAACTGAGCGATCTGCTGCACTCGGCCGCGAAACCGCCCCGCACCAGGGGCACGATCCCGGTCAGCGCGACGGTCGCGATGTTCGAGATGAGGCGACCGTGACGTCACTGCGCGAACCTCTGCGCCACCACAACTTCCGCTGGCTGATCGGCGGCCGCACGTTCGGGGAGTTCGGCAACGCCGTCGCCCCGCTCGCGCTCGCGTTCGCCGTGATCGACCTGACCGGTTCCGCCGTCGACATCGGCATCGTCGTCGGCGCCCGCTCGGTGGCGAGCGTGGTCCTGCTGCTGTTCGGCGGGGTACTCGCGGACCGGCTGCCGCGATCGGTGATCCTGCAAGGCACCGAAGTCGCCGCCACCCTGACCCAGGCCGTCATCGCCGCGAGTGTCCTTTGTGGATTCGCGTCGATCCCGCTGCTGGTCGGCCTGAGCGTGGTCAACGGCGCGGTGGCCGCGATCTCGGCTCCCGCGTCGGCGTCGCTCACCCCGCTGACGGTGCCAGCCACCCAGCTCGCGCAGGCGAACGCGCTGGCCAGGCTGCTGTCGAACTCCGGCCGGATCGCCGGTGCCGGGCTCGGCGGCATCCTGGTCACCGCGGTCGGCCCCGGCTGGGCGCTCGCCGGGAACGCGCTCCTGTTCCTGGGCTCCGCCCTGTCCTACCGGTGCATCCGCCTCAACCGCCGGGAACGGGTCCCCGGCAGCCGCCCGCTGGCGGAACTCGTCGAAGGCTGGCACGAATTCCGGTCGCGCACGTGGGTGTGGGTCGTGGTCGTGCAGTTCATGGTGGTGAACGCCGTCATCGCCGGCGGGATCGCGGTGCTCGGTCCCGTCGTCGCCGACAGCACCTTCGGGCGCTCCGGCTGGGGTTTCGCCCTCGCCGCCCAGACGATCGGCTCACTCGTCGGCGGCATCCTCGTGGCCCGATGGCAGCCGCGGCGCGCGCTGTTCGTCGGCGTCGCCGTGATCCTCTTCGAGGCGCCGCCGCTGATCCTCCTCGGCCAGGCACCTCTGCTGCCGTTGCTGCTGGCGGCCATGTTCGTCTCCGGCCTGGCGATCGAGCAGTTCGTCGTCGCGTGGGACGTCTCACTGCAGGAGAACGTGCCCGAGGACAAGCTCGCGCGCGTCTACTCCTACGACATGCTCGGTTCCTTCATCGCCCTGCCGCTCGGCCAGATGGCGGCCGGACCGGCCGCGCAGCACTTCGGGGTCAGCACGACCCTGCTGGCGTGCGCCGCCCTGGTCGTGGCCGCCACCTGTCTCGCCCTGTGCAGCGGCCAGGTGCGCGGGCTGGTCCGGAAGACGCACGCCGCCCGGCCCTGACGCACTGCCCCGCAAAGTGGTAGCAAAGGTCCCTTGCTCCCTTTCCGCAGGTCACGGCCAGGGGCGAACCTCCTCGAGGAGCTTCGCGACGGCGAGCACCAGGTCGTCGGAGTGCCTCGGGCCGACGATCTGCAGGCCGACGGGGAGGCCGCGGGAAGTGCGGCCCGCCGGCACGCTGATGGCGGGCTGCTGGGTCATGTTGAACGGGTAGGTGAACGGCGTCCAGTCCGGCCAGCCGCTCAGCCCGCTGCCCGGCGGCACCTCGTGCCCGGCTTCGAAGGCGGGGATCGGCAGGGTCGGCGTGATCAGCACGTCGTAGCGCGTGTGGAACTCGCCCATCAGGATGCCCAGCGCGGCCCGCTCGGCGTTGGCGCCGAGATAGTCGCTCGCCGAGAAGGTCTTGCCGAGTTCCCAGACCTTCCGCAGCCCGGGATCGACCTTGGTCTCCGAACCGGCGGGGAAGGTGTCCAGCCACTTGGCCGCCCCCGTCGACCACAGGATGTCGAAGGCGGGCTTGGGATCCGTGAAACCGGGATCGGCCTCTTCGATGTGCAGGCCCGCGTCCCCGAGCGACTGGACCGCCGACTTGACGATCTCCGCGACCTCCGGATCGACGTCGACATAGCCGAGCGTCGGCGAGTACGCGGCGATGAGCCCGCGCACGTCCCGGCGGACGGCCTCGCGATAGGTCGAGACGGGCGGGGCGAGCGCGGCCGGGTCGCGGTAGTCGGGCATCGCGAGAACGTCGAGGAGCAGCGCCGTGTCGTCCACCGAACGCGCCATCGGGCCGGCGTGCGAGAGCGGCCCGAACGGGCTCGCCGGGAACAGCGGGATCCGGCCGTGTGTCGGTTTGAGACCGACGATTCCGCAGAACGAAGCCGGAATCCGGATCGAGCCGCCACCGTCGGTGCCGACGGAAAGCTCGCCCATCCCCGCCGCGACGGCCGCGGCACTGCCCCCGCTGGAGCCGCCCGCCGTCGTCGACGGGTCGACCGGGTTGCGGGTGATCCCGGTCAGCGTGTTGTCGGTGACGCCCTTCCAGGCCAGTTCCGGTGTCGTGGTCTTTCCCAGCAGTACCAAGCCGTTCTCGCGCAGCCGCGCGGTGACCGGACTGTCGACGTCCCACGGCTGGTCGGGGTCGATGCAGCGCGAACCGCGCAGCGTCGGCCAGCCCTGCGTCAGGAACATGTCCTTGATCGACGCCGGGACACCGTCGAGCCAGCCGATCGGATTACCGTCCCGCCACCGAACCTCGGACGCTTTCGCCTGCTCGAGCGCGCCATCGGCGTCGACCAGGCAAAAAGCGTTGGTTTCGCCGTCGCGTTCCTCGATGGCACGCAACGCGTTCTGGGTGGCCTCGACCGGCGACAGCTCCCCGGTGGCATAAGCGGCGACGAGCTCGCTCGCGGTCAACTTGGTGTCGTTCAATCCGGCCCCTAACCTTGGCGAAGCGTCTCCGACGGCACGTATCCGAGCTGCTTGTCCACGACGTTGCGCAGTGGCTCCCCCGCGCGCCAGCGACGGAAGTTGTCCGCGAACACCTCTACCAGAGTATTACGCCAGCCGACGAAGTCACCCGACATATGCGGCGAGATCAGCACGTTTTCCATAGTCCACAAAGGACTTTCGGCAGGCAGTGGCTCCGTGTCGAAGACGTCGAGCGCCGCGCCGCCGAGCGGACCGTCCCGCAGCGCGCCGATCAGATCCGAAGTGACGACGAGTTCGCCGCGGCCGACGTTGACGAACCGTGAGCCGGGTTTCATCGCGGCGAAGGCCTCCGCGTCGAACATGCCCTTCGTCTGCTCGGTCAGCGGCGCGACCGCGACGACGTAGTCCGCTCCGGGAAGATGACGAGACAGCTCCGAAGACGCGTACACGTCACCGAAGTCGGGATCGCCCTCGCGAGGACGGCGTCCGACCCCCGCCACCGACATCCCGGCCGCCCGCAGCATCCGCGCGATCGACCGGCCGATCGGCCCGGTGCCGACCACCAGTACCCGGCGGCCGGAGATCCGTTCACTCTCCCGATGCTTCCACCGCCGCTGCTTCTGCAGGTCCCACGACCGGGCGAAATCCTTGGCGAACGCGAGGACGACCCCGAGCACGTACTCGGCTATCGCCCCGTCGAACACCCCACGCGAGTTGGTGAGGACGACGTCGCTCTCCTGCAGCCCGGGGAAGAGCACCGGGTCGACTCCCGCGCTGGCGATATGCAGCCAGCGCAGCCTGTCGGCCGCGTGCCAGGCGCCCGGGACGGCGGTGGACAGGAAGTCGTAGACGAAGAACGCGTCGGCGCCGGATAACGCGTCGGCCAATCCGGCCGCGTCGGTGTAACGAACCACCGCTTCGGCTTCGATAGCGCGCATGTCCGGTGGGCGCGTGTCTCCGCAGAGCACCGCCAGCACAGGGGTCTCCGAGGCGATCACGTTGACACCGTAAAAGTGGCTCGTATGATTGTCAACAATCCGAGGAACGGACCCCGGAGCACCGGACCTGTGACAGCAGAAGCTTTCCGGAGGCTGAGACTTGGATTTCGACTTACTGGAGTTCGAAGGCCCGTTGGCGCAGCGCGGTATCGGCGTGATCGCCCCCTTCGACCTCGCCCTGGAACGCGAGCTGTGGCGCTGGGTCCCCATGGAGGTCTCCCTCCATCTGGCGCGCACGCCGTACGAGCCCGTGCCCGTCAGCATGGAGATGGCCCAGCTCGTCAGCGACAGCAGGCATCTCGCCGCCGCCACGAGGGACGTGCTCCACGTGGAGCCCGAAGTCGTCGCTTATCTGTGCACCTCCGGCAGTTTCGTCAACGGTGTGGACTACGAGCGTTCTCTGACCAAGGCGATCTGCGACGCCGGCGCGACGGACGCCGTCACCACGTCCGGAGCGCTGGCGGAGGTCCTGCACCAGCTCGACCTCCACCGGGTCTCGGTGCTGACGCCCTACGACGGCGACCTGACCGGGAAGCTGCACGACTTCCTGGCCGAACTCGGCGTTCGCACCGTTTCGAGCGACCATCTCGGCCTGGGCGGCGGCATCTGGAAGGTCAGCTACCGGACCATCGCCGAACGCATCCTCGCCGCCGACCACGCCGACGCCGAAGCCATCTTCGTCAGCTGCACCAACCTCCCCACCTACGATCTGATCGAGCCACTCGAAAGCGCACTCGGCAAACCCGTCCTCACGGCGAATCAGCTCACGATGTGGGCCTGTCTCCGGCGGATGAACCTGCCGATCGTCGGCCCCGGCAAGTGGCTCCGGGAGGTCGACTGACCTCTTCCCTTACGATTGTCGACAATCTGCCCTTCGGAGGTTCCGTGCCCATCACGCCGTTCGCCCCACCCGAGCCGCCGTCCGAGACGACCACCATCGGGTTCATCTATCCCGATCACGCGGCCGAAGACGACTATCCGCTCGCGGAACAGCTCCTCGGCGGGGACATGGCCGGGATCAAACTGCCGGTCGAGCACATCTACGGCACCGATCTCCATGCCGTGCCCGAACTCCTCGACCTAGGCAGCGAAAGCCGGCTCGCCGACGGCGCCGCGCTGCTGGCCAAACACGAGCCGGACGCGGTGGTCTGGGCCTGCACCAGCGGCAGTTTCGTCTACGGCTGGGAAGGCGCCCGCGACCAGGCCGACCGGCTGGCCGCCGTCGCCGGCGTCCCGGCGTCGAGCACCTCCTTCGCCTTCGTCAACGCCGCACGGGCCCTCGGCGTCCGGCGGGTCGCGGTCGCCGCCAGCTACCCCGACGACGTCGCCCGGCTGTTCGTCGAGTTCCTCGGCGCGGGCGGGGTCGAAGTGGTCTCGATGGGCAGCGCGGATATCGACACCGCCGCCGAGGTCGGCGAACTCAGCCCGGAAGCCGTCGTCGAACTCGCGGTGAGCCGCGACCACCCGGCCGCCGACGCCCTGCTCGTCCCAGACACCGCAATGCGGACACTCGGGGAGATCAACACGCTCGAAACCAGGCTCGGCAAACCGGTGCTGACCGCCAATCAGGTCACCGTCTGGGAGGGTCTGCGGCTCACCGGGAAGGCCCCGCTCGTCCGCACCTTGGGCGCCCTGTTCGGACAGAGGAGCAGCTGAACCATGTCCTTGCCGGATATCGAGCCGGTCAACCGGGAATCGACCGCCGGGATCATCGCGCGCCAGCTGCGGGACGCGATCATGACCGGCGCCCTCCCTCCCGGTACCCAGCTCGGTGAAACGGATCTGGCCTCCCGGTTCCAGGTTTCTCGGGGGCCGCTGCGCGAGGCGATGCAGCACCTCGTCTCCGAAGGGCTCCTGCGCAGCGAGCGTCACCGAGGGCTGTTCGTGATCGACCTCGAACCCGGCGACGTCTACGACATCTACTCGGCGCGCTCGGCCATCGAACGCGCCGCGATGCTGCGAGCGTTGCGCGGGGACCGGGAACGGGTCGCCACCGAACTCGAAGAGGCCGTGCGCGCCATGGCCGCCGCCGCGGACGAGGACGACCCGACCGCGCTCTCCTGGGCGGACCTCCGGTTCCACGAGGCGCTGATCGCCGCCTCCGGCAGCAAACGGCTCGTGCGCATGGCACGGACCCTGTTGATCGAGACGCGGATGTGCCTCACCGCCCTGCAAGGGACCTATCAGCAGGTCGAAGAACGGGTCACCGAGCACACCAAGATCATCGAGGCCCTGCGGGCTGGCGACGAAGAGACCGCGCTTTCGCTGCTGGAAGCCCATATGGAGGACGCCGTCCAACGGCTGGCGCCGGGAACCAGCCTGCGGGAGGGCGAAGCTCCCGAGGTGCCCTAGGGATTCAGCCACGGCCGCGCGCCCCCAGCACCGGCTGCCCACCCGTCCCGCCACGGAACTCCCTGTCCCACGGCCAATTGCCGTGCTCGTCCTGGTAGACCAGCTGCAGGGCCCGGAAGTTCTCGCCGTACAGCAGGACGGCGGTGAGCAGATGCGCCGACGGCGAACTGAGCGGGACGACCTCCAACGACGGCCATCCCACCTCTGCCGGCAGCACCTCCCCCGGCTCCGGCGGCCCCGACCGGACCACCCGCTGGGCGAAATAATTCAGCAGCTGGCCGGATCTTCGCTCTCTCAGGCCGGTGACGACGAGTTCCGGAAGACCGGCGTCGGTGAGCCCGACCGTGTACGCGAAGCCTGGTTGCACGATTCCGCGCTCGACCGTCTGCACCATCCAGCCGTACCTCCGGATCAGCGGACGGACCTCCTCGATGAGGTAGTCGTCGCGGGTCTTCCCGGGGTTGTCGCAATGCCAGCACATCGGCACTCCTCCAGTCGTCGAATCCGATGATCGACACTGTGCACCGGGGCACCGACAAAAACTCGCGCCCCGGAGCGGCACGCGTGCGATGAACGGGCTTTCGTACTGGAACTCCCGCCGGGATTCCCTTTCACGGCAACGTTTTTACTCGTCCAGAGAAAATCGGCGGACTTGCCGCACCCGTTGCGGATCGCCGGGCGGCAAGGACCTGCGGAGTTCAACGAGCACTAATGAGGGGTACGACGAAGGTGACGTGTCGCGAAAGCCACTTTCGCAACGTTGAAGGTTGGGAAAGTGGCTTTCGCAACGTCAGCGGCCCGCACACGCACCATCTTGCCCCGCAAAGAAAACCAGCCCACTCCCGGCGCACCGCGTCCGGACCAAGTTCCCAATGTCGCATTAGGGACGGTGAGCGTCTCAAATGCGACATTGGGAACACCGGACCACCCGAAAGCCCCTTACGTGCGCGAAGGGGCCTTCGCGTATGACCCGGAACCATGAATGGACCGTTCATGACATCCGGGACTTGACACGCCACCAGGCTGATGGTTCAAGATAGAGAGGCGACCACCGCGGATCCGAGTTCGGCGGTGGTGGACTTCCCGCCGAGGTCAGGGGTCTGCACGGTCCCCTCCTCGAGAACCTCTTCCACCGCGGCACGGACGTCTTGTGCCGCAACGGTTTCCCCGAGATGCTCGAGCAGCATCGCCCCCGCCAGGATCTGCGCCACCGGATTCGCGATGCCCTGTCCGGCGATGTCGGGAGCGCTGCCGTGCACCGCCTCGAACATGGAAGGGAGCTCACCGGTCGGATTGATATTGCCCGAAGGCGCCATTCCGAGCCCACCCGTCACGGCCGCCGCCAGGTCGCTCAGGATGTCGCCGAACAGATTGGAAGCGACCACGACGTCGAGCCGGTCCGGCGCCTGCACCATCCGCGCGGCGAGCGCGTCGACATGGCATTGTTCGGCGTGCACGTCCGGATACTCCGAAGAGATCTCGGCGAAGATCTCGTCCCAGAACGGCATCGAGTGAATGAGCCCGTTGGACTTGGTCGCCGAACAGACCCGCCCCGTCCGCGTCTTCGCCAATTCGAAGGCGTAGCGGACGATCCGCTCCACCCCGACCCGCGTGAACACGGATTCCTGCAAGACGAACTCGTTGCCGAGACCGCGATTGTGCCTGCCGCCGATCTCCGAGTACTCGCCCTCGGAGTTCTCCCGGACGATCACCATCTCCAGTTCGTCGGCGCTCCGGCCGGCCAGTGCCGACGTCGTCCCCGGCAGCAGCCGGACCGGCCGGAGGTTGACGTACTGACCGAACGCCCGCCGAACCGGGATGAGGAGGCCCCACAACGAAACATGGTCCGGGACACCTGGAAAGCCGACGGCACCGAGAAAGATCCCGTCGAACCGGGAAAGCTGCTCGATACCGTCGTCGGGCATCATCGAGCCGGTCTTGGTGTACCGCTCACAACTCCAATCGAACTCAGTCCAGGACAAGGAGAAACCGTGCGATGCCGCCGCGCGGTCGAGGACCTTGCGGGCCTCGACCGTCACGTCGACACCGATTCCGTCGCCGGGGATGCTCGCGATCCGATACGAAGAAGTCACAGAGCCACCGCGATGTACTTGGTCTCGAGGAACTCGTCGATGCCGACGGTGCCACCCTCGCGGCCGAGGCCGGATTGCTTGATCCCACCGAACGGCGCCGCCGGATTCGAAACCAGGCCTTGGTTGAGGCCGATCATGCCGGCCTCCAACCGTTCCGAAACCCGCAGTGCCCGCTTCAGATCGGAGGTGTACACATAGGACACGAGACCGAATTCGGTGTCGTTCGCCGCCGCGATGGCCTCGTCCTCGCTGTCGAACGGAGTGATCGGGGCGACCGGCCCGAAGATCTCTTCCGATGCGAGCCTGGCGTCCTTGGGCACGTCGGTGAGCACCGTGGCCTGATAGAAGTTTCCTGGACCGTCCACAGTGGATCCACCGGTGAGGACGCGCGCGCCTCGCTCGGTGGCGTCCGAGACCAGGCCGCTGACCTTCTCGACGGCGGCTTCGTCGATGAGGGGGCCGACGACGACACCCTCCTCGGTGCCGCGCCCCATGGGCAGGGCCTCCATGCGCTCGGTGAGGCGCCGGGAGAACTCGTCGACGATGCCTCGCTGGACATAGAAACGGTTCGCGGCCGTGCAGGCCTCACCGATGTTGCGCATCTTCGCGGTCATCGCGCCTTCGATCGCCGCGTCGAGGTCGGCGTCTTCGAAGACGAGGAAAGGAGCGTTGCCGCCGAGTTCCATGGAAGTGCGGAGCACCTTGTCCGCGCACTGTTCCAGCAGCTTCCGTCCGACGCCGGTCGAGCCGGTGAAGGACAGCTTCCGGGCGCGGCCGTCCCGGATCAACGGCTCCATCACGCCGCCGGAATCCGACGTCGTGAGCACGTTCAGCACACCTTCCGGCAATCCCGCTTCGGCGAGGATCGCCGCGAGGGCCAACATCGAAAGGGGGGTCTGAGCAGCGGGTTTGATGATCATCGTGCAGCCTGCCGCCACCGCGGGCCCGATCTTGCGGGTGCCCATCGCCATGGGGAAGTTCCACGGCGTGATCAGCAGACACGGCCCGACCGGCTGTTTGGTCACGAGGAACCGGCCCGTCCCGTTGGGAGCGACGGCGTAGCCACCGTCGATCCGGACGGCTTCCTCCGCGAACCAGCGGAAGAACTCGGCCGCGTAAGTGATCTCGCCCTTCGACTCCGCGAGCGGCTTGCCCATCTCGAGGGTCATCAGCAGCGCGAGTTCGTCGGCGCGTTTGATCAGCAGCTCATAGGCGCGGCGCAAGATCTCGCCGCGTTCACGCGGGGCGACGTTCGCCCAGTCGGCCTGCGCGGCGACGGCCGCGTCGAGTGCGCTGACACCGTCCGCCGGTGACGCGTCGGCCACCTCGCACAGGGCTTCGCCTGTCGAGGGGTCGAGAACGGGGAAGGTCTTCCCGTCGGCGGCGGGCACCCATTTGCCGCCGATGAACAGTTCCTTGTCGACCGCCGTGACTACGCCGGCCTCGCTGATCGAGGTCATCCCAACGCTCCTCCATGTTGTCCCGAACGCCATGCTATGGATATTGTCAACAATCGACAACAGCTCAGCCGACCTAGGAGCGCAGCCCATGGCCCAGCTATCACCGCTGCTCAAGCAGGCAACGCCGGTCGTGGTCGACCACGGTGAAGGGGTTTACCTCTACGGCACCGATGGCAAACGTCACCTGGATTTCACCGCCGGTATCGGCGTGACCAGCACCGGCCACTGTCACCCGCACGTGGTGAGCGCGGCGCAGGAGCAGATCGGCAAACTCATCCACGGGCAGTACACGACGGTCATGCACAAGCCGATGCTGGAGCTGACCGAGAAGCTGGGCGCTGTCCTGCCGGAAGGCCTGGATTCACTCTTCTACGCGAACTCCGGCAGTGAGGCGGTCGAGGCGGCGCTCCGGCTGTCGCGGCAGGCGACGAAGCGGCCCAACGTCATCGTCTTCCAGGGCGGGTTCCACGGCCGGACCGTCGCGGCGGCGACGATGACGACGTCGGGCACCCGGTTCAGCGCCGGGATCTCGCCGCTCATGTCCGGGGTGCACGTCGCGCCCTTCCCGTACGCCTTCCACTACGGCTGGGACGAGGAGACGGCGACGAAGTTCGCCCTGCGCGAGCTGGACTACCTGTTCGCGACGGTCTGCGCGCCGAACGAGACGGCCGCGTTCTTCATCGAGCCGGTGCTCGGCGAGGGCGGGTACGTCCCGGCGAACCCGGAGTTCCTCGCCGGGCTGAGGGAACGCGCCGACAAGCACGGGATCCTGCTGGTGATGGACGAGATCCAGACCGGCTTCGGCCGGACGGGGCGGTTCTGGGGGCACGAGCATTTCGGGGTGCGCCCGGACATCGTGCTCATCGCGAAGGGGCTCGCGAGCGGGTTCCCGATCTCGGGTATCGCCGCGTCGGAGGAGCTGATGGCCAAGGCGCTCCCCGGTTCCCAGGGCGGGACCTACGGCGGGAACGCGGTGGCCTGCGCCGCGGCGATCGCCACGCTCGAAGTGATCCAGCGCGACGGTCTGGTCGAGAACGCCGCCGAACGAGGACGCCAGCTCCTGGAAGGCGTGCGGGTGATCGCGGACAAATCACCGTCGATCGGTGACGTCCGCGGGCTGGGGCTGCTGGTCGGCTCCGAATTCACCACGCCGGACGGCGAGCCGGACACGGCGAAGGCCCAAGCGGCGCAGAAGGCCGCCTCCTCCAACGGGTTGCTGTTGCTGACCTGCGGGGCGTACATGAACGTCGTCCGGATGGTGCCGCCGCTGATCGTCGACTCCGAGCAGGTCGACGAGGCGCTGCGGATCTGGGGTGACGTCGTGGCGGGGGTCGAGTGATGGCCCGCTACATCACGATCACCCTGGACAAGCGCGGGGTGTCCTGCCGCGCCCGGCTGCTCGACGCCGAGGCCCCGCGCACCTGCCGCGCGGTGTGGGACGCGTTGCCGCAGAGCGGTTCGGCCTACCACGCGAAGTACGCGCGCAACGAGGTCTATACGCTTGTGCCGCCCTTCGCCGAGCCGAAACCGGGCCGCGAAAACCCCACGGTGACCCCGATTCCTGGGGATGTCGTGTACTTCGGGTTCGAGGCTTGGGAGATCGGCAATCCGGCGTACGGCTACGACGAGGACAGTGAGGCCCACAGCGACCAGGGCGCGACGGATCTCGCGATCTTCTACGGCCGCAACAACCTGCTGATCAACGGCGACGCGGGCTGGGTGCCCGGCAACGTGTTCGCGACGATCGAAGAGGGCCTGGCCGAGATGGCGGAAGCCGCGCAGGATCTATGGCTGCGCGGTGTCGAGGGCGAGACGCTTTCGTTCGCCCGCGCGTGAAACCCGTGGGCGGTGCGGGTTTCCACCCTCACCGCCCACGGGCCGGCACCCCACCCCGGCTTTACTGTTTCAATTCGGAGAGCCGGTACTCGACGCCACCGACCTCTTCGCCGCGCTGGTCGACCTGAGTCACGTTGACCGTGTACTGCTGCCCACCGGCCGCCTCGGCTCCCGCGGTGAAACTCAGTCTGGCGTCCACCTGTTCACCGGATTTGAACGTCAGACCGCTGATCCGCGCCCTCTGCGGGTTCACGATGGCCAGCTCGGTCTCGCCGATCCGTTCGACACCTTCACCCTTGGCGCCGACCGCCCGCCAGCGTGCGGCGAGGTCGGGACCGAGGTCGATGGTGATCCGCCCCGGACCGGTGAACGGCCTGCCCGGCTGCGTGAAGACGATGTCGCCGACCGCGGTGGGGTCGGGACCGTCCCAGCCGAACACGATCCGCCGATACTCGGGGATCTTGATCTTGAACGGCAGGACGTTGACGTTGTGCCAGCCGATGTTGTTGTTCTTGCGCGCGTTGGTGGACGTGCTCAAGCCTTCGGTCGGCAGGTCGGTCGGCGAAAGCCACCGTGCCAGCAGGCAGAAGTGCGAGCCGAACGGGACCGTCCACGGGATGACGACCGTCTTGGTGCCATACGGCACGGACACGTCGGTCTTCGAACCGATGTAGGTCCACTGGCTCGCCCATTGGGCCACGGTGCCTTGTTTCGTGTAGTAGACCTGCAGTGTCCCCTTCTCGAGGGCATCTCCGTACGGGCCGGGGTTGTTCAACGTGACATGGATGTAGACCTGCTCTCCCTGGTGGACCGGCTGGTCGGTGGCGCAGGGAGGTATTCCCTTGCACACCCGGATGTCAGGACTGGAGTAGAGCGAACCGGTCGAGGGTTCGAACCCGACATCGGACGAGTTGTCGCGGATGAAGACGTCACTCCGGGCCTCCGGCGCGGCCTGCACCGCCGGCGCGACCCCCGCGAACAGCGTCGCGGCGGCCAAGACGGCCGAGGCGAGCAGTGTTCGCCGTCGCCGTGGATTCCTGCTGATCATGGTCCCCTCCTTGGGCGAAACGTTCGACCCGTTGACCGTCGGCCAGAGCGGTTGTGGCGGGGTTGTCGAGATCGTGTGCCCTAATTGGCCGATTTCGGTGGGTCTTCGCCCGGATACGCTCACCGGGGTCACATGCCGGAGGGAGCAGGGTGCCCGGGCCAGGGGAACTACGGGTGCTGGGCCCGGTCGAAGCGATCGGCCCCACCGGGCGGGCGGAGTTGCACGGCGCCCGCCAGCGAGCCGTGCTCGGCGTCCTCGCCCTGCACGCGGGTTCGGTCGTCCCGATCCCCCGGCTGGTCGACGTGCTCTGGGGTGAAGATCCCCCGCGCACCGCGGTGAAGACCCTGCATAGCCATGTCGCCCGGATCCGGCAGGCACTGGAGGATTGCGGGTTCCCACTGGTCCTCCAGACGCGCAAACCCGGATACGTCCTGACGGTCGCACCTTCCTGTGTCGACGCTCTTCGCTTCGAAGAAGAGCTTCGGGCCGCCAAGCGGAGCAATCCCGGTCAGGCGGTGACGGTGTTGCGTGAGGCGTTGCGTCTCTGGCGCGGCGAGGCCTTCGCGGACGCCGAACTCGACGGCTGGGGCCTGCGCGAGGCCGAACGGCTCCAAGAGCTACGGCTGTCCGCCTGGGAAGAGCTCTGGGACGCCGAGCTCAGGCTCGGCGAACACGAGGAGGTACTCCGGGAACTTCCTCGGCTCCGGGCCGAACAGCCGTACCGCGAACGGCTCGCCGCGTTGCACATGCTCGCCCTGCATCGCTGCGGACGGCATGCCGAGGCGCTGGAGACGTTCCAGGCCGTACGCCGAGGACTGGCGGACGAGTTCGGTGCCGATCCCGGACCGGAACTGGTCGAACTGCACACCTCGATCCTGCGACGCGCGCCCGAACTCGACGCACCCGCACGGGGCACCGCGCCCGCGCAGCTCCCCGCCCGTGTCGGACACTTCACCGGGCGGCAGCAGGAGCTCGCCTCACTCGACGAGCTCCTCGACGAAGCCGAGCCGCCGGTCGTGGTCATCTCCGGAGCGGCGGGGATGGGGAAATCCGCGCTCGCCGTGCAGTGGGCGCACCGCATCGCGGACCGCTTCCCCGACGGTCAGCTCTTCCTCGACCTCGCCGGGCACGACCCGCACGAGGCGCTCTCGCCGGGCGACGCGCTCGCGCATCTGTCGCGGGGGCTCGGCCTCCCTGACGACCGGCTGCCCGACGCGACGGCCGAACGCGCCGCGCTCTACCGCTCACTGCTGCACGGCAGGCGGTGCGTGATCGTCGCCGACAACGCGGGCGGTGTCGATCAGATCCTTCCCCTCGTCCCAGGTACGGCCAAGACGATGCTGATCGTCACCAGCAGGCAGTCACTGGCGGCGCTCGGCAGCAGGCACGCCGTCCGGGTGTTCGCCCTCGACGCGCTGGCCGGCCCGGAATCGATGACGTTGCTCACCCGGGTGCTGGGCGCCGACCGGGTCGACCGCGAACCCGCGCAGGCCGCACGGCTGGCGAGGCTGTGCGACGGGATGCCGTTGGCGTTGCGGATCGCCGCCGCGCGGCTGACCGGCGAGCCGAACCGCCCGATCGCGGAACTCACCCACGAGCTCACCGGCGTCGGGCGATTGGAAACCCTTGCGGTTCAAGGGGATTCCCGGACGGTCAAAACCGTCCTCGCGAGTGCCTACCTGCCGCTGGACCGTGCTCCGGCCCGGCTGTTCCGGCTGTCCGGGCTGATCCCGGGGACGTCGTTCAGCGCGGCCCTCGGCGGCGCGCTGTGCGGGGTGCCCGCCGAAGCGGGCCGGGCCTCGGCCGCCGAGCTGTCCGCGGCGCATCTGATCACCCCCGCGGGCACGGATCGCTATCGCCTCCACGATCTGATCCGCGAGTTCGCCGCCGCCTGCGCCCGCACCGACGAAACGACGTCGAGCCGCGCCGAGGCCGCGGACCGGCTGATCGACTGGTACCTGCACGTCGCCGCCGAGGCGAACCGGATCATCGATCCGAACCGCGATCTGGTCACCCCGGCGTTGCGGCATCCGGCGCCCGGTCGTCCGTTCCCGGCGGAAAGACGCGCGGCGCTGGCGTTTCTGGGGGCCGAACGCGCGAATCTGCTGCCCGTGGTGCGGTTCGCCCGCGAATACGGCCGCAACACCGCCGCTTGGCAGCTCACCTACCTGCTCACCAGTTTCTACGACACCACGGGCGGCTGGAACGAGCGGATCGGGCTTTGCCGCGAGGGGGCCGCGGCGGCCGCCGAACTCGACGATCCGTTGGCGGAGGCGGAGATGCTGCGTGCGCTGGGCGCGGCCTACTTCATGACCCGCAGGCTGACGGACGCGCTCGAAACCAACGCCCGCGCGTTGAAGGCCGCCCGCGCGGCGGGTGATCTCGAAGGCGAAGGGCATATCTACAACAACACCGCGAACGCCTACGCCGCGCTTCGCCGGTTCGACGAGGCGATCACCGCGTACCGGCTCGCGGTGGAGCGGTGCACCTCGGCGGGCAACCGGCTCGGGCGCGCCCTGTCCCAGCGCAACCTCGGCCACGCCTACATCCGCCGCGGCCAGCCGATGGACGGTCTCAGTCCGCTGACGGCCGCGCTGGAGACGTTCCGCGAACTCGGCAACGCCCGGCTGGAGGCGGCCACCCTGGACACGCTCGGCGAGGCCTACGAGGAACTCGGCGATCACGCCGTCGCGCTGGACCATCTCGGCAAGGCGCTGGCCGCGTCCAGGGCGATCGGCGACCGCTGGCAGGAGTGGGAGTCGCTGCTGCACGCCGGCCAGGTCCACCTCGCCCGCAAGGACTTCCGGGCCGCGCGGGACGACTTCGACCAGGCGCTGCTGATCAGCCGGGACGTCGGGAACCGGCACAGTGAGGCCGCCGCACTCGACCGGCTCGGCCGCGCCCACCTCGGGCTCGGCGACCTGGCCGCGGCTCGGGAAAGCCTCGAACGCGGCGTCGCGGTCCGGGCGGGCGTCCCGGATCCGTACGAGGAGGCCCATCTGCACCGCGACCTCGGCGACCTGGAGACACGGTGCGGCGACACGGCCGCCGCGGCCGCCCACTGGGCCCGAGCGATCGAGCTGTACCGGCGGGCGAACGCGACGGCCGACGCCGACCTCGTCACCCGGCGGGGCTGATCACCACGGTCGAGGTCGCGTACACGAGCCTGCCCTGCGACGGCTCGAAGAACTCGACCCGCGCCTTCCCCGTTTGCCCGGGCACGATCGTGAGTTCGGCGTATCCCCTGGTCTCACCGCGCTGGAAGGTGACGACGCCGTCCTTCACCGGCTCGTGGGCGGAGCCTTCCGTGCGATAGCGGATCGTGAGCGGCCCCGCGAGCCACGGCCGGGAGAGCACGACCGGCACCTTGCAGGTGGCGCCCGATGCGAAGTTGGGCGGGATCGACCAGCAGATCTCGCCTTCCTGGGTGGTGGCAAGCGGCGCGGTCTTGGCCACGTCG
Source organism: Amycolatopsis sp. NPDC058340 (assembly GCF_042723975.1). NCBI lineage: Bacteria > Bacillati > Actinomycetota > Actinomycetes > Pseudonocardiales > Pseudonocardiaceae > Amycolatopsis > Amycolatopsis sp. NPDC058340. The sequence goes on from NZ_JBHXIB010000014.1 coordinate 98,737, forward strand.
TCGTCGGCCACCCAGGCGACGCCGACGCTGTGCCCGATCCGCACGCCTTTCTCGCCGTACAGGCGCAGCGAGAACATCTCGTCGTTCTCGGCGAAGGAGTCGGCGCGCACCTTGACCGCGATCGTTTGCGTGTCCGCCCGCCCCGACCAGGTCAGCGTGCCCGCACGCGGCAGGTAGTCGGCACTCTCCTTCGCGACGAACGCCGGATCGACCGGCGAGCCGTTGCCCTCGATCGTCCGGTATTCGACCGAGCCCTGCGGCGCGCAACCGCCGTCGGCGAGTGAAACGGTGAAGAGAAGGGTGGTGTATCCGGAGCTTGTCCCCTCGGCCTGGCTGACTCCGCTGACGTTCACCACGGGCGCGGTGCAGCCCGTTTCCCCGCCTTCGGCCGCCGGTACCGCGAGCCCGAACGCGATCGCGAACGACGCCCCCAGCGCCGCGATCCGCCTCATCCTTGATCCCATCGAGCGTCCACCCCTTCCGGCGGGCCGCCGCGGCCCGCTGCGACATGGGTATCCGAGTGAGGTTGTCGTGAGGTTGTGACCGATGGGAGCAAACATGAAAATGATTCATGGCCATCCTCGCCCACGACGTACTACGCTTCGGTAACCAGGCAAAGAAGCGTGAGGAAGGGCAGTCGATGGGCGATGTTGCGGCACGGTTCGCCGAGATCGTCGGGGACGCGAACTTGCTGTCAGGCGAGGCGATCCCCGAGGACTACGCACACGACGAGGCTTTGACCACCTCGGCGCAGAGGCCCGCCTACCTGGCGAAACCGGGAAGCGCCGAAGAGGTCGCGGAGCTGCTCAAGGCCGCGAGCGAACACGGTGTGCCGGTCACCGCGAGAGGATCGGGCACCGGGCTTTCGGGCGGTTCCACACCACGCGAAGACGGCCTGGTGATCTCCTTCGAGCGAATGAACGCCGTGCTGGAGATCGACACCGAAAACCACGTCGCCGTCGTCCAGCCCGGCGTCACACTGTCCGATTTGGACGAAAAGACCACGGAGGCCGGACTCGGCTACACCGTCTATCCCGGGGAACTGAGCGCGAGCGTCGGCGGCAACGTCGGCACGAACGCGGGCGGGATGCGCGCGGTCAAATACGGCGTCACCCGGCACAACGTCGTGGGCCTGCAGGCCGTGCTGCCGACCGGCGAGATCATCCGGACCGGCGGCAAGACCTCGAAGGTGTCGACGGGGTACGACCTGACCCAGCTGATCATCGGCTCCGAAGGCACCCTCGCGATCGCCACCGAGGTCATCGTGAAGCTGTACCCGCGGCTGCCGCACGGCGCCACGGTGTTCGCCCCGTTCGAAACCTTCGACGAAGTGATGACCGTCGTCCCGAAGATCATCTCAAGCGGGCTCGCGCCGCACATCCTCGAGTACATCGACAACCTGACGCTCGCCGCGATCAGCTACAACGAGAAACTCAGCCTCGGCGTGCCGGACTCCATCCGGGACACCGCGCAGGCGTATCTGGTGGTGGCGCTGGAAAACCGCGACAACGACCGGTTGCACGCCGACATCGAGGAACTCGGCGGACTGCTGGGAGACCTCGGCGCGATGGACGTGTACGTGCTCGAAGGCCCTTCGGCCCGCAAGCTCATCGAGGCACGCGAAAAGGCGTTCTGGACGGCCAAGGCGGCCGGTGCCGACGACGTCATCGACGTGGTGGTCCCGAGGTCCGCCATGCCCGAATTCCTGCGCAAGGCGAGGGAAATGGCGATGTCGCGCGAGGCGGGCGCGCTCGGCTGCGGACACGCCGGCGACGGCAACGTCCACCTCGCCATCTTCTGCAAGGACACGGAAAAGCGGAAGCAGCTGCTGACCGACATCTTCGCGCTCGGCATGGAACTCGGCGGCGCGATCTCCGGCGAACACGGCCTCGGAAGGGCCAAGGCAGGCTACTTCCTCGACCTGGAGGACCCGGCGAAGATCGCGCTGATGCGCCGGATCAAGGAAAGCTTCGACCCGGCCGGGATTCTCAACCCCGGCGTTCTTTTCGCTGAGAGGGCTTGAAAAGTGAGTGAGATGAACGGCGCCCAGTCCCTGATCCGCACGCTCGTCGACAGCGGTGTCGACGTGTGCTTTTCGAATCCGGGCACCTCGGAGATGCACTTCGTGGCCGCGCTCGACTCCGTGCCCGAGATGCGTGGCGTGCTCGGCCTGTTCGAAGGCGTCGTCACCGGCGCCGCGGACGGGTACGCGCGCATCGCCGACAAGCCGGCCGCGACCTTGCTGCACCTCGGCCCCGGGCTCGGGAACGGGCTGGCGAACCTGCACAACGCGCGCCGCGCGCACACTCCGATCGTCAACGTGATCGGCGATCACGCGACCTATCACAAGCAGTACGACGCCCCGCTCGAATCGGACATCGAGGCCGTCGCCGGTTCGCTCGAAGGCTGGGTCCGCCGATCCGAGCACACGAAGGACGTCGGTGCCGATGCCGCGGCGGCGGTCGCGGCCTCCCAGGACGCCCCCGGTCAGGTGGCGACACTGATCCTTCCCGCCGACGCGTCCTGGGGCGAGGGCGGCGAAACCTGCGCGCCCATCCCGCCTCGGATCCCGCAGGTCGTCGACGCGACGACGGTGAAGAACATCGCCGAGGTGCTGACCAGCGGGGAACCGGTCGCCCTGCTCGTCGGCGGCAGCGGCTGCCGCGAAGCCGGGCTGCGCGCGACGAGCCGGATCGCGGCCGCGACCGGCGTGAAGACGTTCGTCGAGACCTTCCCCGCCCGGCTCGAACGCGGCGAAGGCCTGCCGACGATCGAGCGGCTCGGCTATCTCGCCGAGCAGGTCGCGTACCAGCTCGACGGGATCAAGCACGTGATCGTCGCCGGTACGAAGGCACCTGTCTCGTTCTTCGCCTACCCCGGCAAGGCGAGCAACCTGGTGCCCGAAGGCGCGCAGGTCCACGTGCTGGCCGAAGTCGCGCAGGACGTGCCGCGAGCGCTGACCGACGTGGCGGAACTGGTCGCGGCCGAGACCGAGCCGGTACTGCAGGAGGCCGCCCGGCCCGCGCTGCCGTCCGGGCCGCTGACCCCGCAGAACTGGGTCGAGGTGATCGGCGCGCTCCTGCCGGAACGCGCGATCATCGCCGACGAAGCGAACACCTCCGGGCTGTTGCTGCCCGCCGCGACCGCGGGGGCACCCCGGCACGATGTGCTGACCCTGACCGGTGGCGCGATCGGGTACGGCATGCCCGTCGCGACCGGCGCCGCCGTCGCCGCGCCGGACCGTCCGGTGATCAACCTGCAGTCCGACGGCAGCGCGCTGTACACGATCTCGGCGTTGTGGACGCAAGCTCGGGAGAACCTCGACGTCACCACGGTCCTGCTGAACAACCGCGCGTACGCGATCCTGCGGCTGGAGCTGCAGCGGGTCGGCGCGGACGCCAACGGCCCCAAGGCGAACGAACTGCTCGACCTTTCCCGGCCCGACATGGACTTCGTCAAGATCGCCGAAGGCATGGGCGTCCCGGCGACCAGGGCGACGACCGCGGAGGAGCTGGCCGAGCAGTTCCAGCGCGCGCTCGCCGAGCCGGGACCGCACCTGATCGACGCGATCGTCCCGACCCTGTTCTGAGCGGAATGTCCTTGCGTTGCGATGAAGTCCCTTCATCGCAACGCAAGGCGCGCTAGTGGACCGAAGCGACCAGCGGCTCGGGCTGACGTTGCTTCGGGACGAAAGCGGTCAAGACGAGCCCCAGGAGCGCCGCACCCGCGGCGACCACGAAGCTCAGCCGGAATCCGGCCGCGGACGGGACGGAGACGCCGCCGACGGTGATCGCCAGCGACGCGAGCATGGACGCCATCACCGCGCTGGACGTCGAAGTGCCGACGGAGCGCATCAACGAGTTCAGCCCGTTCGCGGACGCGGTTTCGGTGACCGGGACCGAGCCCATGATCAGCGCGGGCATGGCCGCGTAAGCGATGCCCACGCCCCCACCGATGATGATCGACGCCGTGATCAGCTCGAAGGCGTTGTCCATCAACACGGTCGCGAAGACATACCCGGTCGCGATGGTGGTGGCGCCGACCATCAGTGTCGTGCGCGGTCCGTAGCGCTCGATGAGCCGGGCCGAAACCGGCGACAGCATGAACATGACCAGACCGTTCGGCGCGAGGCAGAGGCCGGCCTGCACCATCGTCAGGCCGAGGCCGTAGCCGGTCGACGCGGGCGCCTGCAGCAACTGCGGGAACGACAACGCCATCGAGTACAGCGCGAAGCCGATCATGATCGACGCGAGGTTGGTGAACAGCACCGGGCGTCGCGCGGAGACCCGCAGGTCCACGAGCGGATCCCGGCGCCGCAGCTGGTAGGCGCCCCAGACCAGCAGGATCGCCACCGCGCTCCCGCCGAAGGCCAGCGTGCGGCCGCTTCCCCAGCCCCATTCGCTGCCTTTGACGATCGGCAACAGCAAACAGACCAGACCGGCCGTCAACCCGAGCGCACCGAGATAGTCGAACGGCGCCGGTGTCTTCACCGGCGACTCCGGCACCACGAACAGGATCAGCAGGCCGCAGACCAGTCCGAGCCCCGCCGACGCCCAGAAGAGGACGTGCCAGTCGGCGTTCTGCGCGACCAGCGCCGACACCGGGAGCCCGATGGCACCGCCGACGCCGAGCGTCGAACTCATCACCGAGATCGCGGCACCGACCCGTTCCGGCGCGAGTTCGTCGCGCATGATGCTGATGCCCAGCGGGATCGCGCCCATCGCGCAGCCCTGCAGGCCGCGGCCGAGGACCATCAGCGCGAGCGAACTCGTCAGCGCCGACACCACCGAACCGGCAACCAGGAACCCCAGGCTGATCAGCAGCAACCGCCGCTTGCCGTAGAGGTCGCCGAGCCTGCCGCTCACCGGCATCACCACGGCTCCGGCGATCAAGGTCGCCGTCACCACCCACGACGCGTCCGACGGGGTCGTGTTCAGCAGCCGGGGGAACGCCGGGATGAGCGGGACGACGAGCGTCTGCATGAACGAGGCCACCAGCCCGCAGGTGGCGAGCACGACCACGAAGATCCGGGGCGAAGGTGCCCGTCCGGCCGGTTTCACCATGCGCATCCCATGATCCGACCTTACACAGCACCACCCTTCCCAGTGAACGCCGGAGAGCCGGCCGTCAGGCTGTACGTGCACCTGGAACGCGGCCGAACGCGTGAACCCGCCTCGCCGAAGGCCCGCTATCGCGGTGGCAGGGCGCCTGTTCCTCCATCGGAACTCGAATCACCGACCGGCGCCCTGCGACGTCGATCGCGGCCCCGGGTTCACCGACAGGCACTGCCCGGCGGGATCACAGCCAGGTGCGGACCCCACCGTGCCCGGAGCAGGTGCCGCGCCGGTTCTGGCTGTAGCTGTACGAACCGTCCTTGCAGAGGGCGGTCGCGCCGTCGGCCGCGCCGGGTCCGCTCGCCGGCCGATGGACGCACACGCCGTCGGTGTTGCGGTAGTGGTCGCTTCCGCATTCCGCCAGGTTCGGCGCCTTCGCGGCCTGCGTGGTCTTCGGAGGCGTCTTCGTCGGTTTGGGCTCGACCTGCTTCGGCACCTCGACCGCGGCTGTGGTCGTCGGCACGAACTGCTGGGGTTCCGGAGTAGGCGTGGGCGTGCTCGTGGGCGGCGCCCAAGTGCTGGTCGATGTCGGCACCGTTGACACCGGGCTGCTCTGCGGTGTGACCCGCCCGCGGGGCACGGTCTCCACCCCGCAGCCTCCGGCGACCAGAAGCCCGATCGCCAACGCCACGCCCAGCTTCGTCGCCCTCTTCGGCATAACGGCCTCCCAGCACCTGGTGGTGCCGCATAGTCGGGAGGTCGTCCGCCGGTGTTACAGCGGGAGGAACGTCAGTCGACCATCGAGCCGCAACTGATGTTCAACGCCGTCGCCGTGATGCTGCGCGCGTGATCCGATGCGGCGAAGGCGGCCACCCGGGCGACGTCTTCGAGTGAAGCCGTCCGCTTGAGCATGGTCGCGTCGACCATGTCACGGATGGCGTCGTCGAGCCCGGCGCCCGCCGGAATCGTCTCCGGGATCCCGCCGGTGCGCAGGGTCACGACACGGACGCCCTGTGGTCCGAGTTCGCACGCCAGCCCTCGCCGCAACGCCTCCATCGCGCTGAACGCGACCTGTAAACCGCCGAGGTGGTAGCCCGGCAGCGGGTCACCGTCGCCACCGAACATCAGGATCACCCCGGACCCCTGCCCGATCATGTGCCGGGCGGCCGCCCGTGCGGTCAGGAAGTTCGTCCGTACCGCCGTCCGGACCGGGCTTTCCAAGTCCTCCAACGACATCTCGACGAGCGGAGTGCCTTGGACGTCATTGTGCGTGATCACGTTCATCGAGATGTCGACACTGCCCGCCGTGGAAGCCACCGACGCGGCATGCTCGTCGATGGCGGCTTCGTCCAGCGCGTCGAACTCCGCCGTTTCGGCTTTTCCGCCCGCCGTCCGGATTTCGTCGGCCAACGCGTCGAGCTTCTTCAGTGTGCGGCCGGTGAGGTGGACGGTCGCGCCCTCTCTGGCGAATCCGCGGGCCACCGCGCTCCCGATCCCGCCCGCCGCCCCGTAGATGATCGCGTTCCTGCCTTCGAGCAACATCGCTTCCTCCTACTTTCCATCGAGTGTGATGAGTCCTTCGGGCATTCCTTCCAGTTGGATATCGGCCCACAGCGGACGCCACGGGTCGATCTCGTGGAACCGGCGCAATTCCGCCAAACCGCTGAGCCAGCCCATCCACGGGCCGTAGGGCGGCTTCTCCTCGGAGAATCCACTTTGGACGAACGTCAGCTTGGTGCCGCCGCCGGAATCCTCGAGCTCCCAAGTGGCGACGACGCCGTCCTGGTACGCGAGCGACATCTTGGTGCCGGGCACCAGGTCGACGATCTTCGCCGGATCCGGGTCGTTCTCCAGTGACCCCATCGCCCAGCGGCCGCCGATCTCGGTCTCCGCCTCGATCCGGGCGCCGAACCAGCGCGTGAACACGGCGGGATCGGCGATCGAGGAATACACCTCGCCTCGCGGCGCGTCGATCCGCACTTCTTCGCTCATCAGCGGGGAGGTGAGGTCGCAGCGGGCGGTGAGCGGCCGCCCTTCGACGTGGTCGGCCAGGTTCGCGATGGACAGCGCCCAGTACGTGTACATCATGCCGAGTCCCGAATCCGGATCGGCGAGCATCGCGGTGTAGTCCGGCAGACCGCTCTGGCTGAACGACAAGGACGTCCCGTCCCCGTCTTCCGTCAGCGCGATCTCGACGACGGTCTCCGCCCCGCCGACGGTCCACGCGAACCGCAGGACGTCGTCCTCGGCCAGCAACAGCCGCTGGCGCGGACGATCGCCTTCCGGCGTGTAGCGGCCCCAGAACTCGTACCGGGACGGCAAGTCGACCTCCGCGTACTCGGCAAGCCACTCGCGGAGCGCCCCGGGATCGGTCAGCGCGTGCCAGACCTCGTCGATCGGCGCGCGCACGCGCACCTGGAACCTCGTCGGTTCAGTCACGGGCATCTCCCTTCGGGTAACAGGCCACGGCGAGTTTGAAGGCGTCGCCTTCCGCTCCTCCGTAGCGGGTGAACAGGTCCTGCAAAGTCGTCTTCAATTCGTCGAGGAACTCCTGGCGCCGCTCGGGCTCCACCCGGATCTCGCCGGAAACACCGATCGACGGCAGCTCCGGCGCGGCCCTGTCGAGCGCGGCGACGTCCGCCTGGACCTCCTCCATGAGGTCCACCAGGTACCCCAGGCTCAGCTCGTCCCGCGCCGCCCGCGGACCGAGCCGTCCGACCAGGCCCGGTGACAGCCAGTACGAACGGGCGGTCGCCTGGTACACGCCCTCACTGACGGCGCGCACCTTCCGCTCCGACACCTGCTTCACGAGACCGGCTTCCACCAGTCGTTTCACGTGGTAGTAGACCCGCTGCGGGGTCTGATCCAGCACCGTCGCCACCTCTGTGCACGACCGCGGCTCCGCCAGCTGCCGCAGGACGTCGACCCGCTGCGGTTTGAGCAACGCCTCCGCCTGCTCCAGCCGATCGAGGTACTCCACATCCTTCACGACGCCACACCCTTGATCACAAAAATCAGTTTGAACGTAAAAATCCATTTTGTCAATCGGCCTGGATCGCGCTACTCTCGTCGTGTGGCGATCCTGCGGCGGTACGCGGCGGAAATCGCGGTCACCGTGGCGGTGGTCGCGGGTTCCGTCGTGGTCTCGCTCGGAGAGGGCGCGGAGACACCGCGCAACGCGGTCGTCGGCTGGGTCTGCGTGGCACTCGCGTGCGCGGCGTTGTTCCTGCGCCGCCGGTACCCGCTTCCCGTCGCGATCTTCACCGCGGTGTGCTGCGCGGTCTACTACCCGCAGACCGATCCGGACGGGTTCGTCCTGCTCGCGTTCGCCTTCGCGCTGTACAACAACGCCTCGACCGGGCGGATCCGGAGCGCGGCGGTCGTCGCGGCGGCCTCGATGGGCGGCGTCGCGATCGGCGAAGCGGGGGCCGGCGCGTCACGGCAGGTGGACAACTTCGCGTTCCTGCTGATGGCGGGCTGGTTCATCGCCCTGGTCGCGGTCGGCGCCGTGACGTACTACCGCCGAGAGGCCGAGCGCACCAAGGAGGCCGAGGCGCAGCGAAGGGCCACCGACGAGCGACTACGGATCGCGCGCGAACTGCACGACGTCCTCGGCCACAACCTCGCGCTCATCAACGTCCAGGCGGGCGCGGCCCTGCACGGCAAGGACCCGGCGAAGGCCGAGGAGGCGCTGACCACGATCAAACAGACCAGCAAGGAGGCGTTGCGCGAACTCCGCGCCACACTGGGAATGCTGCGACAGGCGGACACCCCGAGCCTGGCCAGGGTCGCCGAATTGGCCGAGTCGGCGGGCGCACACGGGTTGACCGTCCGGACCGAGATCGACGGTACGGCGACGGAGCTGCCGCCCGACGTCGAACACGCCGCCTTCCGGGTCGTCCAGGAGGCGCTGACCAACGTCGCGCGCCACGCCGCCGCGAACACCGTCGTGGTCCGGATCGGCTACACACCCCATGATGTGTCCGTGCAGATCGACGACGACGGCCGGGGAGGCACGGCGGAGCCCGGCAACGGGATCCGCGGTATGACCGAACGCGCCGAGGCCCTCGGCGGTGAACTCACCGCGGCCGCGCGTGAGGACGGCGGCTTCCGGGTCCGCGCCCGGCTTCCCTTGCGGGTGAAGAAATGATCCGGGTCCTGCTGGTCGACGATCAGCGGCTGGTCCGCGCCGGGTTCAAATCCATTTTGGACAGTGAAGACGACATCACCGTGGTCGCCGAAGCGGCCGACGGGCGTGAATCCCTCGAAGCCGCGCGCGAACACGAACCCGACGTCGTCCTGATGGACATCCGGATGCCGGTGATGGACGGGCTCACCGCGACCCGGCATCTGCTCGGAGACCCGGCGCGGGCCGGAACGAAGGTCGTCATCCTCACCACCTTCGACCTCGACGAGGACGTCTACGGCGCGTTGCGTGCGGGTGCCAGCGGGTTCCTGGTCAAGGACACCGAACCGGAGGAACTGATCCACGGTGTCCGCGTGGTCGCCAGGGGCGACGCGTTGCTCGCGCCGTCGATCACGCGCCGCCTGATCTCCGAGTTCGCCGGCCGGGTGGACCGGCCCGCCCCCTCGCCCACCCTGAACCGGCTCACCGAACGGGAACGCGAGGTGATGAGCCTGGTCGCGGCAGGTCTGTCCAACGACGAAATCGCGAAGGAACTCGTGCTCAGCCCGGCGACGGCGAAGACGCACGTCAGCCGGATCATGACCAAGGTGGACGTCCGTGATCGCGCGCAGCTCGTCGTACTGGCCTACGAATCGGGCATGGTCACCCCTCGCTGGTTGACCCCGTGACCACAACCCCGGTAGTACGGGAAGCGCCTTAGGGGTACCCAGAAGTTGCGGCCCGAGTGCCCGCCCGAGCCCGACGCCATGCGGCCGGGGAAAGCCGATGCTTTCCGGCATGGACACCATCACCCTTTCCGAGAAGCGGCCTGGGGGCGGCCTCTCGAAGCTGGCGGGCTGGTCTCAGCGCCACCGCTGGCTAGCCGTTTCGCTCTGGCTGCTCACTCTCGTCGGTGTCACGCTGGGCTCACAGCTGGCGGGCAGCGCCTATCACGACGACCATTCCTTGCCGGGCACCGAATCCCAGCAGATCATGGACATCTTCCAAGCGCAGGCTCCCGCACAGACCGGCGCGACGGCCGAAATCGTCTTCAAGACCGAAAGCGGGCTCGCGACCGCACGCGGACCGATCGACACGATGCTCGCCGAAGTGCGGGACCAGCCGCACGTGAAGTCGGTGACGAGTCCTTTCGACAACCCGTCGGCCATCTCGCGTGAGGGCACGATCGGTTACGCGGCGATCGCTTTCGACCTGGAGTCGAAAGATCTGCCCTACGACGACATCGTGCGTGTCGTCGACACCGCGAAGAAGGCGGAGTCCGCCGGGCTCCAGGTCGAACTCGGTGGCGATCCGATCAAGCGGACCAGCGGGGGCGGCGGACCGTCGGAGGGTGTCGGCTTGCTCGCCGCACTGGTGATCCTCGTCTTCCTGTTCCGCTCGATCCTCGCCGCCGGGCTCCCGGTGATCACGGCGATCTTCGCCGTCGGCAGCACGCTCGGCGTCATCGTGCTCGTCAGCAGGTTCGTCGACATCGCGAGCTACACGGCGCCACTGATGATGCTGGTCGGGTTCGGCGTCGGCGTGGACTACGCGCTGCTCATCTTTTCCCGCTATCGCGGCGAAATCCTCGGCGGTCTCGACCGCGAGCAGGCGGCGCGGCGGGCGCTGGACACCGCGGGCCGGTCGGTGCTGTTCGCCGGTGGCACGGTGATCATCGCGTTGCTCGGCCTGCTCGCGCTCGGCCTCGGTTCGCTGCGCGGGGTCGCTCTCGCCGTCGCGCTGACCGTGCTCGTGACGATGCTCGCCTCGATCACCTTGCTTCCCGCGCTGCTCTCGCTTTTCGGGCGCCGCCTGGAAAAGGGCATCCGCAAGCATGCCGCGAAACGCGAACACGGCAAGGCCTGGGGCAAGCTCGGGGACGCGGTGCAACGGCGGCCGATGGTGCCGCTCGCGATCGGGCTGCTCGTTCTCATCGGGCTTTCCTTGCCCGCGCTGGGCATGCGCCTCGGATTCGCCGACGCGGGCACCGACCCGGAGACGTCGACCACCCGGCAGGCCTACGACCTGATGGCGGAGGGTTTCGGCCCGGGGTTCAGCGAGCCGTTGATCGTGGTCACCGAGAATGGCGATGGCGCCGCGCTGCAACGGAAACTCGAAGCCACGCCAGGGATCGCGGAGGTGACACCGCCGATGGGGCAGGGCGTCACGACGGTTCTCGCCTTCCCCGCGTCTTCGCCGCAGGACGCCGCGACCGCTGAACTGGTCGAGCGGCTGCGGACCGAGGTTCTGCCGGGACTGCCGGGCAAGTACCTGGTCGGCGGGAGTGTCGCGGCGGCGGTGGACTTCGCGGACGCCGTCGGCGACCGGTTGCCGCTGTTCGTGCTGGTGGTCGTCGGCCTGTCGGCGTTGCTGCTGATGGTCGTCTTCCGCTCGATCCTGATCCCGCTGAAGGCGGCGATGCTGAACCTGCTGAGCATCGGCGCCGCGCTCGGCGTGATGACGGCGGTGTTCGGCGACGGACTGTTCGGGGCACAGGCGGGACCGATCGAGGCGTTCGTGCCGGTGCTGATCTTCGCGATCGTGTTCGGGCTTTCCATGGACTACGAGGTGTTCCTGGTGTCCCGGATGCACGAGGAGTGGCGGCGCACCGGCGACGCGCGCCATGCCGTCCGCGAAGGACTCGCCTCCACCGGCGGGGTGATCACGGCCGCGGCGGCGATCATGATCGTGGTGTTCGGGGCGTTCCTGCTCAACCCCGACCGGATGCTGGCGCAGTTCGGTCTCGGGCTGGCGGTCGCGGTGCTGGTGGACGCGTTCGTGATCCGCTGTCTCGTGGTGCCCGCGGTGATGCGGCTGCTCGGGGAACGCGCCTGGTGGCTGCCGCGGTGGCTGGACCGGCGGTTGCCGCACGTGGCGCTGGAACCGTCGTCGCGCTAGGCCCCGGATGACAGGAAAGGCCCCTTCATCGCGAATTTCGCGATGAAGGGGCCTTTCCTGGCACGTGCTTACTCGTAGATCTCGCCCTTCGCGGCCTTCTCGACCAGCGAAGCGGGCGGGGTGAAGTGGTCGCCGTAGCGCTCGGCGAGCTCACGCGCGCGGTCGACGAAGCCCTGCAGGCCACCCTCGTACTGGTTGATGTACTGGATGACACCGCCGGTCCACGCCGGGAAACCGATGCCGAAGATCGAGCCGATGTTGGCGTCGGCGACGGTGGTGAGCACACCTTCGTCGAAGCACTTCACGGTCTCGAGCGCCTCGGCGAACAGCATGCGCTCCTTGAGGTCCTCGAAGGGAACCTCGGCACTGCCCGACTTGAACGCGTCGCGCAGGCCCGGCCAGAGACCGGTCCGCTTGCCCGACTCGTCGTAGTCGTAGAAACCCGAGCCGGTGGAGCGGCCCTTGCGGTCGAACTCCTCCACCATCCGGTCGATGACGCCCTCGGACGCGTGCGCGTTCCAGGTGCCGCCGGCGGCCTCGATCGCCTCGCGGGTCTCCTTGCGGATCTTGCGCGGCAGCGTCAGGGTCAGCTCGTCCATCAGCTGCAGCGGCGGGGCCGGGTACCCGGCCTGCGCGCCGGCCTGCTCGATCGACGCCGGCTCGACACCCTCGCCCAGCGCGGCGACGGCCTCGTTGAGGAACGTGCCGATGACGCGCGAGGTGAAGAAGCCGCGGCTGTCGTTGACGACGATCGGGGTCTTCTTGATCTGCAGGGTGTAGTCGAAGACCTTCGCCAGCGTGGCGGGCGAGGTCTTCTCACCGCAGATGATCTCGACCAGCGGCATCTTGTCCACCGGCGAGAAGAAGTGGATCCCGATGAAGTCCTCGCTCCGCTGGACGCCCTCGGCGAGCGCGGTGATCGGCAGCGTGGAGGTGTTGGAGCCGAGCACGGCGTCGGGGTTGACGATGCCCTCGATCTCCTGGAACACCTTGTGCTTCAGCTCGACGCTCTCGAAGACGGCTTCGATCACGAAGTCGACGCCGGCGAAGTCCTCCGCCTTGTCGGTCGGCTTGATCTTGGCGAGCAGCGCGTCGGACTTCTCCTGCGTGGTCTTGCCGCGGGAAAGAGCCTTCTCCTCCAGCTTGACCGCGTAGCCCTTGCCCTTCTCGGCGCCTTCGAGGGTGACGTCCTTGAGCACGACGTCGATTCCGGCCTTCGCCGAGACGTACGCGATCGCGGCGCCCATCATGCCCGCGCCGACGACGCCGACCTTCTTGGCCGTGTACTTCTCGAAGCCCTCCGGACGCGAGCCGCCTGAGTTGATGCTCTGCAGGTCGAAGAAGAACGCCTTGGTCATGTTCTTCGAGACCTGGCCGGTGGCGAGATGCACGAAGTAGCGGGTCTCGACGGTGATCGCGGTGTCGAAGTCGACCTGCGAACCCTCGATGGCCGCGGCGAGGATCGCCCGCGGGGCGGGCATGTTCGCGCCCTTGATCTGCTTGCGCAGGTTCGCCGGGAACGCGGGCAGGTTCGCCGCGAAGCTCGGGTTCGAGGGGGTGCCGCCCGGGATCTTGTAGCCCTTGACGTCCCACGGCTGCACGCCGCCCTCGGGGTTGGCCTTGATCCACGCCTTCGCGGCCGGGACCAGCTCCTCGACGGTGCCGACCAGCTCGTGCACGAGGCCGAGCTCCTTGGCCTTGGCCGGGCGGTGGCGCTGACCCTGCAGCAGCACGTTCAGCAGCGCGCTCTGGATGCCCAGCAGGCGCACGGTGCGGACGATGCCACCGCCGCCGGGGAGCAGGCCGAGGGTGACCTCGGGAAGGCCGATCTGGCTGCCCTTGACATCGGCGGCGATGCGGTGGTGCGTCGCGAGCGCGAGTTCGAGGCCGCCGCCGAGCGCGGCGCCGTTGATGGCGGCCACGACCGGCTTGCCCAGCTGCTCGAGCCGTCGCATCTGGCCCTTCATCAGGCCGCTGCTCTGGGTGATCTCGGCCGCGTGCTCCGGCTTGGCCTGGATCAGGTCGTTGAGGTCGCCGCCGGCGAAGAAGGTCTTCTTGGCCGAGGTGAGGACGACACCGGTGATGTTGTCCTTCTCCGCCTCCAGGCGGTCGACGACGACGCCGAGCGACTCGCGGAAGTCGGCGTTCATCGTGTTGGCGGACTGCTTCGGGTCGTCCAGGGTGAGCACGACGATGCCGTCGGCGTCCTGCTCCCAGCGGATGGTCTTCGCTTCAGTCATTGTCTCTTCCTCAGACCCGCTCGATGATGGTCGCGACGCCCATGCCGCCGCCGATGCACAGGGTGACCAGGGCGCGGCGCGCCTGGCGGCGCTCCAGCTCGTCGACGACGGTGCCGACCAGCATCGCGCCGGTGGCGCCCAGCGGGTGCCCCATCGCGATGGCGCCGCCGTTGACGTTGACCTTCTCCTCGTCGAGGTGCAGGTCCTTGATCCACTTGAGGACGACCGAGGCGAAGGCCTCGTTCAGCTCCCACAGGTCGATGTCGTCCGGGGTGAGGCCGGCGATCTTGAGGACCTTCTCGGTGGCCGGGGTCGGGCCGGTGAGCATGATCGTGGGCTCGGAGCCGACGGTCGCGGTCGCCACGATGCGGGCGCGCGGGGTCAGGCCGAAGTCCTTGCCGATCTGCTCGTTGCCGACCAGGACCAGCGCGGCGCCGTCGACGATGCCGGACGAGTTGCCGCCGGTGTGGACGTGGTCGATCTTCTCGACCGAGTGGTACTTCTGCAGCGCGACGGCGTCGAAGCCGCCCAGCTCGCCGATGCCGGCGAAGGCGGGCTTGAGCTTGCCGAGGCCCTCGATGGTGCTACCCGGGCGACGGTGCTCGTCGTGGTCGAGGATCGTGACGCCGTTGATGTCCTTCACCGGGACGACGGACTTCGCGAAGTAGCCGCCGGACCAGGCCGCTTCGGCCTTCTCCTGCGAGCGCACGGCCCACGCGTCGACGTCCTCGCGGGAGAAGCCCTCGATGGTCGCGATCAGGTCGGCGCCGGTGCCCTGCGGGACGATGTAGTTGTCGTACGCGGTGGCCGGGTCCATGAACAGCGCGCCGCCGTCGGAGCCCATCGGCACACGCGACATCGACTCGACCCCACCGGCGATGATCAGCTGGTCCCAGCCGGAGCGCACCTTCTGCGCGGCGGTGTTGGTGGCTTCGAGGCCGGAGGCGCAGAAGCGGTTCAGCTGTACGCCGGCGACGGACTCGGGAAGGCCCGCGTTCAGCGCGGCGGTGCGCGCGATCACGGCGCCCTGCTCGCCGACCGGGGACACGACGCCGAGGACGATGTCGTCGATCACGGCGGGGTCGAGGTTCGGGTGCCGGACCTTCAGTTCTTCGATGAGGCCGACCACGAGATCGACCGGCTTGGTGCCGTGGAGGGCACCGCCCTTGTTCTTGCCGCGAGGCGTACGGATCGCCTCGTAGATGTAGGCCTCGCTACTCACAGAAAAACTCCTCCGCGTACGGCGCTGTATCAGGGTGAAACGTACCGGCCAGTAGTCATGCTAATGCCGATTAACATAAACCGCGATAACCCCATGGTGTCAATGGGTTGCGATGCACGCAACCGGCGCTATCGTGGGTTCACCTATGGATCACCCGACCGAGCGTCCAGCCCGACCGCGCGACCGCAAGGCCCAGCTGGCCGGCCTCGCCGCGGAGCTCTTTCGCGCCCGCGGGTTCCACGGCGTCGGCATCAACGACATCGCCGCCGCGGCCGGGATCACCGGGCCCGCGCTGTACCGGCATTTCGCGGACAAGCAGGCCGTGCTGTCCTACGTCGTGCTGTCCGGTATCGACGACATGGAGGCGGCAACCACCGAGACGCTCGCCGACGGTCTCCCCGTCCCCGCCCAGGTCAACGCCCTCTTGGGCACCCTCGCGGCGCAGGCGGTGGAGCGGCGTGAGGTCGCCGCCCTGTGGCGCTGGGAGGGCAGGCATCTGCCCCGGGAGGAACGGCGCGAGATCCGCCGCCGGTCCGGTGCAGTACTCGAAGCGTGGTCCAAGGCGCTTCGCGCGTTGCGCCCGGAACTGACCGCCGACGACGCTGAGCTGCTGTGCTGGGCGGGGCTGAGCGTGTTCGGCAGCGTGTCCGTGCATCACACGTCCGTGGCGAAGAAACGTTTCGCGCAGATCCTCGTGCGGCTGGCGGAGTCGGTGCTGCATGTCACACTCCCCGAAGCCGAGGAGACGCCGGAGGAGACGCCGTCGCTCGCGCTCGGCGAGCCGTCCCGCCGCGAGCAGATCCTCGCGGCGGCGACGGAACTGTTCGGGCAAAGCGGCTTCCGTTCGGTGAGCATGGAGGAGATCGGCGCGGCCGCCGGGATCGCCGGGCCGAGCGTGTACCGGCACTTCCCCAGCAAGGCCGCGCTGATGGTGGCGATCGGGCATCGGGCGGCCGACCGGCTGGCGCTCGCCGCGGAACGCGCGTTGCGGACCGACGACGAACGCGACGCGCTCCGCAGGCTGGCCGCGTCCTATGTGCACACCCTGCTGCGCACGCCCGAGCTGCTGGTGTCGTTCTCCGGCAGTCCCATGGAGCTGCCGGAACGCGACAAGGCGGATCTGATCCGGGTCCAGCGGGACTACGTCGCGCGCTGGATCGCGCTGACTTCGGAAGTCCACCCGGAACTGAGCCTGCGCGAAGTGAAGATCACCGTGCACGCGGCGCTGACCATCGCGAACGACCTCGCGCGCACCCGGCGCGTCAACGGCCGCCCGAACTTCGAGGCCGAGCTGACCGCGCTGACGCACGCCGTGCTGAAAGTCAGCTCTTAGCAAACTCGCGTGTCCCGCAAAGGCCTGCGGTGCACGATATGCGCGTGCCCACGAAACGCGGCCTGCATCTGGTGACCCGGGAAGAAGACCACAAGGTCACCACGCTGGAGCTCTTCTTCGACCTGGTCTTCGTCTACGCCATCACCCAGACCACGCAGCTGATGGCCGATCACCTCAGCCCGCTCGGCATCGGGCAGGGCGTCGCGATGATCGCCGTGCTGTGGTGGTGCTGGTGCGCCTACGCCTGGCTGGCGAACACCCTGCACGTCGACCGCGGCATCGCCCAGCTCGCGATGTTCGCCGCGATGGGGACGATGTTCCTGGTCTCGCTGACCATCCCGGAGGCGTTCACCGACCTGCCCGGCGGCCTGTACGCGCCGCTGATGTTCGTCGGCTGCTACTTCCTCGTCCGGCTGCTGCACCTGACCGCGTATTTCGGTGCCGCGCGGACCGACCCCGAGCTGCGCAAGACCGTCCTGAAGATGTTCGTCGGGCTGCTGCCGAGCGTCGCGCTGCTGACCGCCGCGGCGTTCTTCTCCGGCTGGGTGCAGCTCGGCATCTGGGCCGTCGCGCTGCTCGCCGACTACGTCAACGTCTTCCGGACCCGCTCGTCGGACTGGCGGCTGCACCAGCCCGGCCACTTCGCCGAGCGATTCGGGCTGATCGTGATCATCGCGCTCGGCGAGTCGATCGTGGCGATCGGCATCGGGATCAGCTCGTACCCGATGTCGTGGCCGATCACGCTGGCCGCCGTCTTCGGGCTCACGCTCGCTTCGGCGATGTGGTGGATGTACTTCGCCGTCGTCGCGCACGTTTCCGAGCACAACCTGAAACGCGCCGACGGCGTCGAGCGGGTGCGGATCGGGACGGATACGTACACGTTCCTGCACCTCCCGCTGATCGCCGGGATCGTGCTCGTGGCGCTGGGGCTGAAGAAGTCGCTGCTCTACGTGTCCGACACCGAGCACCACAGCCTCTCCGACGGCCTGCACGGGACGCCGATCTGGGCGCTCACCGGCGGGCTCGCGCTCTATCTGATCGCGTTGAGCGGGCTGCGGCGGCGGAACCTCGGCTCGTGGAACGTGCAACGGCTGGTGCTCGCGGTGGTCCTGCTGGCGGCGACGCCGTTGCTGGAGCTGGTGCCGGCGATCGTGCTGATCGGTGTCGTGGCGCTGGCGGCGGTGGGGCTGGTGGTCTTCGAGAGGCGCAAGCTCGTGAGTAATCCGGGGGTACTCGCCCCTCGGAATCACTCATCGGCGTGACGTTCGCCTCCCCCGTGGTAGCGCTTCCGCCCGAGGAGAGTTAACCTACTCACGAGTAGGTAAGCGAGGCAGGGAGACTCACCGTGGGTGCGCCTAGGAAACGAGACGCGATGGGCCTTGGCCTGTCCGCGCTCACCCGGCTGGCCGGGAGCAAGGTCATTGAACGGGCCGGACTTCGGAAGCCCGTGCAGAACCTGGTCAGTGCCGGGACGCGCAACGGCTTCCGGGTCGCGGGCGCGGCGGGACGGACCTTCAAATCCGCCCAGAAGCTCGGCAAGCCCGCGCGGCTCGCGCCTGCCGAGGACACGGGTCTGTTCGACCTCACCCCGAGTGAGGATCAGCAGCTCATCGTCGAGACCGTGACGGAGTTCGCGGCCGAGCAGCTGCGGCCCGCCGCGGCCGACGCCGACGCCAAGCTCCACGCGCCGGAGGGTCTGCTGAGCCGCGCCGCCGAACTCGGCATCACGCTCGTCGGCATCCCCGAGGAGCTGGGCGGCGTCGGCACCGAGCGGTCGGTGGTCACGAACGCGCTGGTCGCCGAGGCCCTCGCGCACGGCGACCTGGGGCTCGCGGTCGCGGTGCTCGCGCCGTCCGCGGTCAGCACCGCGCTGGTGTCCTACGGCGACGAGCAGCAGCAGGCGGACTACCTGCCCGCGTTCGTCGGCGAGAACGTCCCGGCCGCGGCGCTCGCGCTGCAGGAACGCACCGCGCTGTTCGACCCGTTCAAGCCCGCCACCAAGGCCCGCCGCACGCCGAAGGGCTACCAGCTCGACGGCGTGAAGTCGCTGGTCCCGCGGGCCGCGGACGCCGAGCTGTTCATCGTGTCGGCCGACCTCGAAGGGCGCGGACCGGCGCTGTTCCTCGTCGAGTCTTCGAACTCCGGCGTCACCATCGAGTCCGAGCCGGCGATGGGCCTTCGCGGCGCGGCGACAGGGAAGCTGCACCTGGAGAAGGTCGCCCTGCCCGCCGGGGCGTTGCTCAGTGGCGGCAAGGCCGAGGTCTTCACCGAGGTCGTCCGGCTCTCGCGGCTCGGCTGGGCCGCGCTGGCCGCCGGGACCGCGAAGGCCGTCCTCGACTACGTGGTGCCGTATGTCAACGAGCGCAAGGCGTTCGGCGAACCGGTGAGCCACCGCCAAGCCGTCGCGTTCTCGGTGGCCGACATCGCCATCGAGCTGGAGGGGCTGCGGCTGGTGACGTTGCGCGCCGCTTCCCGCGCCGAGCAGGGCAAGCCGTACGCCCGCGAGGTCGCGCTGGCCCGGAAACTGGCCGCCGACAAGGGAATGCAGATCGGCAGCGCTGGCGTGCAGCTGCTCGGCGGGCACGGGTTCGTCAAGGAGCACCCGGTCGAACGCTGGTACCGCGACCTCCGCGCGATCGGCGTCATGGAAGGCGCCGTCCTTCTCTAGGACTTTCGAAAGGCAATCATGATCAACCTTGAGGTTCCGAAGAAGGCCGGCACCCTGATCAACCAGGCGTACCAGGCCGCGGCCGAGGTGTTCCGGCCGATCTCACGCAAGTACGACCGCGCGGAACACACCTATCCGGCCGAGCTCGACATGTTCGCCGCGCTGCTGGACGGGTTGAACTCCTCCGGCGAGGGCGGCGCGGGCGCGGCGGGTGTCCGCCGGTCCGAGAAGAACGAGAAACCGGGCAACCGCAACGGTTCCAACCTCAACATCGTGCTCGGCACGATCGAGATGTGCTGGGGCGACGTCGGTCTGCTGCTGTCCATGCCGCGACAGGGACTCGGCAACGCCGCCATCGGCTCGGTCGCCACCGACGAGCAGCTCAAGAAGTTCTCCGGGCTGTGGGCCGCGATGGCGATCACCGAGCCGGACTGCGGCTCGGACTCCGCCGCGATCACCGCGACCGCGCGCCTCGACGGCGACGAGTACGTGATCAACGGCGAGAAGATCTTCGTGACCGCGGGCGAGCGTGCCGACGCCGTCGTCGTCTGGGCCACCCTGGACAAGACGAAGGGCCGCGCGGCGATCAAGTCGTTCGTCGTCGAGAAGGGCACGCCCGGCTTCGAGGTGGTGCGGGTCGAGCACAAGCTCGGCATCCGTGCCTCCGACACCGCCGTGCTGCGCTTCGAAAACGTCCGTGTGCCTAAGGAGAATCTCCTCGGTACGCCGGAGATCGACACCGCCAAGGGTTTCGCGGGGGTCATGCAGACCTTCGACAACACCCGTCCGCTGGTCGCCGCGATGGCCATCGGTGTCGCCCGCGCGGCGCTGGAGGAGACCCGGAAGATCCTCACCGATGCCGGGGTCACCATCGACTACGACAAGCCCGTCCACAGCCAGCACGCGGCGGCCGCCACGTTCCTGCAGCTGGAGGCCGACTACGAAGCGGCGTACCTGCTGACCATGGAATCGGCGTGGATGGCCGACAACCGCAAGCCGAACTCGCTGCAGGCCTCGATGGCCAAGGCGAAGGCGGGCCGGTCGGTCGTCGAGATCACGCTGAAATGCGTCGAGCTGGCCGGAACCCTGGGCTACACCGAGGAATCGCTGCTGGAGAAGTGGAGCCGGGACGCGAAGATCCTGGACATCTTCGAAGGCACGCAACAGATCCAGCAGCTGATCGTGGCGCGCCGGATCCTGGGCAAGACGAGCGCGGAGCTCAAGTAAGCCGTGGGGCTCGTGAGTGGCAAGGACGGTTAGAACCGTCCTTGCCACTCACGAGGTCTGGTCGTCGAGGAAACGGTCGAGGTAGCGCCACGTGGTCCCGCGGGCCTTCCGGCCGGTGAGGACGCCGAGGTGCCCGCCGGGCGCGGTCTCGAAGGTCACCGACGGCGAGTTGTCCAGCAGCTCGGTGAGCCGTTCGACGGCGGCACGCGGGGCGATCGTGTCGTTCTGCCCGGCGATGACCAGTGTCGGCACCTTCACCCCGGACAGCGCGATGATGCGGCCGTTGAGGTCGACCGTGCCCTCGGCGAGGTCGTTGGCACGGAAGAACCGGTGGTAGAGCTGGCCGAACGTCCGCCCGGGGTAGGCGATCATGTTGTCCATGAAGTGGTCGACGGCCTCGATCTGCGCCAGATAGTCCCGGTCGTCGAGATTCTTCAGGATGGCAAGGGGTTTGGTGATCTCCTTGCTGATCCCCGTCGCGCGGAAGACGCGGCTGACCAAATAGGACGGTGCGCCGCCGAGCGCCCGGTAGAACGGGGTCAGCAGGTGGCCGCCGGTGAGGTCCACCAGCGGGCGGAACGGGGCGATCAGCGGGATCGCGGTGAAATCGAACGGCGACGCGATGGTCGCGATCGACTCGATCGGCAGATCGGGCTGGTCGGCGGTGGTCAGCAGAGAGAAGATCCCGCCGAGGCACCAGGCGACGACGTGCACGCCCTGGCCGCCGGAGTCCTCGCTGACCTTGCGGATCGCGCGCGGGAGCACCTCCTCGATCCAGTGCTCGATGCCGAGGCGCCGGTCGGAGAAGGCGACGTTCCCGTAGTCGACCAGGTACGTGTTGCGGCCGCCCTCGACCAGATGCTCGGCGAGGCTGCAGCCGCGGCGCAGGTCGAAGCACAGCGCGGGCGCGGCCAGCGGCGGCACCAGCAGCACCGGCGGGCCCTCCTGGGGCCCCTTGCCGTTGGTCAGCCGGTACAGGGAGCGATTGGGCCCCTGGTCGATCAGGACGCGCGGCACCGGGCGAAGATCCGCGACACCACCGTGCAGCACCTTCCCGACGACGTTCGACGCGGCGGCGGCGAGCCGTGCCGGGGGTGTGGCCATGGTGTGCCTCCTGGGGAATCAACGCGGTAAGACGTAATCTTGCCGCTTGGGGGCGCACGACTCAACACCGCCGCCGTCACAGGCCGTCCATTTCGGACAGTCGCTAGGCCGTACGAGTTAAGAATCGGTGCCGTTTTCCACCGCCGGGGCACTCCGCGCGGCCCGCGATTCGTACTCCGCGCGAGCACTGGAATGCGTTGCGGAGGACAGAATCTTGTCTCCGCCGAGCGCACGGAGCAGTCCTTCGCCGAGACGGCGTGGAAGCAGCCGTGTGATCCTGCCCATGGCGTCCAGCGATGCGGGAACGAAGACGTCGAACTTGGGACGGCGCAACGCATCGACAATGGCCTGCGCCACATCTTCGGGCTGCACCGATTTGAAGAACTTCGCCTCGCCGAGCCCGCTGGCCAGTTCCGTGCGCACCACCGCGGGCATCACGCAGGACACCAGCACGCCCGTCCCGTGCAATTCCAGGTGCACCGATTCCGACAGGCCGACGACGGCGTGTTTCGTCGCGCAGTAGGTCGCGGCGCCGGGGAATCCGGCCTTCCCCGCCATCGAGGCGATGTTGACGATATGACCGGTGCCGCGCGGGCGCATGCGTTTCACGGCTTCCCTGGTGCCGTGGATGACCGCGTGCAGGTTGATCTCGAGGAGCCGACGGGTGGCCGCGTCGTCCTCTTCGTCGAGCGGCGCGAGCGGCATGATGCCCGCGTTGTTGATCAGCACGTCGATCGGGCCGACGCGCCGCTCGACCTCGTCGAGGAACTCGGTGAAGCCCTTCGTGTCGGTGACGTCGAGCGGCAGCGCCTCCGCGCCCAGTCCGGCGGCGGTCTTCTCGGCGAGGACCTGGTCCAGGTCGCCGATGACCACCTTGGCGCCGAGCCGGGACAACGCCGTCGCGGTACTGGCCCCGATACCCTGTGCCGCTCCGGTGATCACGACGACCTTGCCTGCCAGGGAACGTTCACGCTTGGCCATGCCGGTCTCCTCTGCGACTTCACTGTCCGGGGCACTGTTGGCGATGTGTCAACTATGGTGCACCCGAAGCCGCATCGACGCCATCCATCCATGCCCCCGCCACCACCCTCAACGGAGGAGCTGCGCTCCCAAGCCTAAATCTACGGCCGCTGCTCGAACACCTGCCCGATCCAGCCCTTGACGTCGAAGCGTTCCGTCGGCTTGAAGCCCTGGCTCTCGTAGTAGCGCTGCAGGTCGCCGTCGCCACCGGCCCAGCAGTCGACCCGCACCAGCCCGATACCGCGTTCCCGCGCCTCGGCCAGCGCGAACTCGATGAGCCGCGAGCCGACCCGGTGACCGGTGAACCGGCGCGAGGTCAGCAGCAGGCCGATGTAGATCTCCGGCTCGTCGACCGGCGAGACATGCGGAAAACGGTCACCGAGGATGATCGCCCCGGCCACCTGGCCGTCGATCTCGGCGAGGTACAGCCCCGGACCGTCGGCCATCCCGCGGACCCGCTCGACCCGCTTCGGGATCGTGGACCACGGCTCGCTCCCCCACTGCCCTTCGCTGCCGCGCGACGCCAGCCACGCGACGACCTCGTCGAACATGTCCAGCAAGGTTTGGAAATCCCCAGAACCACCCTGGCGGATGATGAAGTCGCTCATCCTTCCGTTCTACAACATCGTGAGGACACGCGGACCTTCTGTGGTGATCGCGACCGTGTGCTCCACGTGCGCCGCCCTGGCGCCGCGGACGGTGCGGAGCGTCCAGCCGTCGTCGTCGGTGCGGTAGGCGTCGCGGCCGTCGGCGATGAGCATCGGCTCGATCGCCAGCACCAGCCCCGGCTGGAGCCGCATACCGCGCCCCGGCCTGCCCTCGTTCGGCAGATGCGGGTCCTCGTGCATGCTGCGGCCGATCCCGTGGCCGCCATGGTGCGCGAGGAGGCCGTAGCCGGCTTCGCGTCCGACAGTGCCGACAGCGTGGGAGATGTCGCCCATCTTGCCGCCCGCCTGTGCGGCGGCGATCCCGGCGGCCAGCGCGCGTTCGGTGGTGGCGATGAGTTCGAGGTCGGCGGGATCAGCCTCGCCGACGACGTAACTGATCGCCGCGTCGCCGTGCCAGCCGTCGATGTAGGCACCGGCGTCGATGCTGACCAGGTCGCCGTCACGCAGGCGGTAGTCCGACGGGATGCCGTGGACGACGGCGTCGTTGACGCTCGCGCAGATCACGGCGGGGAACGGAGTCGGCGCGGAATGCGGCTGATAGTGGAGGAACGACGGCTTCGCACCGGCGTCCCTGATCACCTGCGCGGCGATCTCGTCCAGCTCTTTCAGGCTCACGCCGATCGCCGACGCCTCTTTCGCCGCTTGCAACGTCCGCGCCACGACACGGCCGGACTCGCGCATGGCGTCCAGCTCGGTGGCGGATTTCAACTCGACCATGCCGATAACTATACCGGTATAGTTATCGGCATGGTCAAGGGTGTCAGGCGACGCCGAGATGCCGCGCGATCAGCATCCGCTGCACCTCCGAGGTCCCCTCGCCGATCTCCAGGATCTTCGCGTCCCGGTAGAAGCGGCTGACCGGGAACTCGTTCATGAAGCCGTACCCGCCGAAGATCTGTGTCGCGTCCCGCGAGTTGTCCATGGCGGCGTTCGACGCGACGAGCTTCGCGATCGACGCCTCCTTCTTGAACGGCTCGCCGCGCAGCATCTTCGACGCCGCCGCGTAGTACGCCAGCCGCGCGGTGTGCGTGCGCACCTCCATGTCGGCGATCTTGAACTGGATCGCCTGGTATTCGCCGATCTTGTGCCCGAAAGCCTCGCGTTCCTTGACGTACTTCAGGCATTCGTCGACACAGCCCTGCGCGAGCCCGACGCTCAGCGCGGCGATCGCGACCCTGCCTTCGTCCAAAATGGACAGGAACTGGGCGTAACCGCGGCCGCGCTCGCCCACCAGGTTCTCGGCCGGGACACGGACGTCGTCGAACGAGAGCTCGTGCGTGTCCGAGCAGTTCCAGCCGACCTTGGAGTACTTCGGCGCGACGGAGAAGCCCGGCGTGCCGGACGGGACGATGATCGCCGAGATCTCCTTGCGCCCGTTCTCCTTCACGTCGGTGACGGCGGTGACCGTGACCAGTTTCGTGATGTCGGTGCCGGAGTTGGTGATGAACGATTTGCTGCCGTTGATCACCCAGGTGTCGCCGTCGAGTTTCGCACGCGTGCGGGTGGCGCCGGCGTCCGAGCCGCCGCCGGGTTCGGTGAGCCCGAACGCGCCGAGCGCGGTGCCGGCGCACAGCTCCGGGAGCCACTTCTCCTTCTGCTCCTCGGTGCCGAACCGGTAGATCGGCATGGCACCCAGGGAAACACCCGCCTCGACGGTGATCGCGACCGAGGAATCGACGCGCGCCAACTCCTCCAGGGTCAGGCAGAGCGCGAAGTAGTCGCCACCCATGCCGCCGTACTCCTCGGGGAACGGCAGGCCGAACAGCCCCATCTCGGCCATCTTCGCGACGATCTCGTACGGGAATTCCTCCCGTTCGTAGAGGTCGCCGATGACCGGGGCGACCTCGGAGCGCGCGAACTCCTCGACCGTCTTGCGCAGCGCCTCGTACTCGTCATCCAGCCGAAAGTCGATCATTGCTCATCCTTTTGGGGTGTCACCACGGCTACCGTCTCGTCCAGCGCGACCTGTTGGCCCGCGCGGACGGGGAGTTCGCTGACCACGCCGTCGATCGGCGCGGTGATCGTGTGCTCCATCTTCATCGCCTCGACGACCACGAGCGGGGTCCCGGCGGTCACCACGTCACCGGCGGCGGCCTTGACCACGAGCACGGTCCCCGGCATCGGGCTGGTGACCGGCCCGGCGCCGCCCGCGGCACCGGCGGCCGAACGCAGCCTTTCGCGCTCGCCGATGGCGAAGCTGTGCCCGTCACGCGCGAGCCACACCGTGCGGCCGCTCCCGGCGGCGTGCCGGTAGCGGTGGAAACCGGTGGGATGCCGGACTTCCAGCAGATCGCCGTCGCGCCGCGCGGAAACCCGGACCGGCTCGGCGCCGTCGACGGACACGAGCGCGTTCGCCGGGGTGCCCTGCACCCGCACCACGGCTTCGGAGTTCCCCGACTTCAACGCGAAGTCGATCCCGCCCGACCCGCCGAGCCGCCAGCCGTCCGGGACGTCCCACGGGTCGACGACGTCTCCCTGGGGTTGCAGGGAAAGCAGCCTGTCGAGCGCCGCCGCCACGAAGAACTCCGGCGATACGTCTCCTGAGACCAAAGTGGACAGTCGCCGGTCGACGAGGCCGGTGTCGAGCTTGCCCTCGCGGACGTCGCCGTCGGCGAGCAGCCCGCGCAGGAAGGCGACGTTGGTGCCGACGCCGAGCAGCGCGGTGTCCGCGAGCGCCAGATCGAGCCGGTGCAACGCGGCCGCGCGGTCCGGTCCCCACGCGATGACCTTGGCCAGCATCGGGTCGTAGTTCGAGCCGATGACCGCGCCCTCGCTCATCCACGAGTCGACGCGCACACCCTCGCCGGACGGCTCGTGGACCGCGAGCACCGTGCCACCCGTCGGGATGAAGCCGCGTGCGGGATCCTCGGCGTAGACGCGGGCTTCGACGGCGTGGCCGTCCAGCCGGACGTCGTCCTGCGCCACGGTGAGCACGCCGCCCGCGGCGATCTTGACCTGCCACTCCACGAGATCGAGCCCGGTCACCAGCTCGGTCACCGGATGCTCGACCTGCAGCCGGGTGTTCATCTCCATGAAGAAGAACTCGTCGGGCGCGGTGGCCGAAACGATGAACTCGACCGTCCCCGCGCCGACGTACCCGACCGAACGCGCGGCCTCGACGGCGGACGCGCCCATTTTCGCGCGCGTGGCTTCGTCGAGGAGCACGGACGGTGCCTCTTCGATGATCTTCTGGTGCCGCCGCTGAAGACTGCACTCGCGCTCGCCGAGGTGGATCACGTTGCCGTGGGTGTCGGCGAGCACCTGGATCTCGATGTGGCGCGGTGTGGTGACGAACCGCTCCATGAGCAGCGTGTCGTCACCGAAGGAACCCTTGGCCTCACGGCGGGCGGACTCGACCGCGGCGTCCAATTCGGACAGTTCGGTGACCAGCCGCATCCCCTTGCCACCACCACCGGCGGACGGCTTGAGCAGCAACGGGAAGCCGACCTTCTCCGCGGCGGCCGCGAAACCGCCTTCGGGAATGTCCACATCGGACGCTCCGGGCACGACCGGGACCCCGGCCTTCGAGACCGTGGCCTTGGCGCGGATCTTGTCGCCCATGGCGTCGATGGCCTCGACCGGCGGACCGATGAAGACCAGCCCCGCCTCGGCGCACGCGCGGGCGAATTCCGCGTTCTCCGCGAGGAAGCCGTAGCCGGGATGGACCGCCTGCGCGCCGGTGTCGAGCGCAGCCTGGACGATCGCGGGGATGGACAGATAGCTCTTCGCCGCTTCGGCCGGGCCGATGCGGACAGCCGTATGCGCCTCCCGGACGTGCCGGGCGTCGGCGTCCGCGTCGCTGTACACCGCGACCGAACGGATGCCGAGCCCCTGCAGCGAGCGGATCACGCGGACCGCGATCTCCCCGCGGTTGGCGACCAGAACCGTGTCGAACATGCTCACATCCTGAAG
This sequence comes from Amycolatopsis sp. NPDC058340, assembly GCF_042723975.1. Taxonomy (NCBI): domain Bacteria; kingdom Bacillati; phylum Actinomycetota; class Actinomycetes; order Pseudonocardiales; family Pseudonocardiaceae; genus Amycolatopsis; species Amycolatopsis sp. NPDC058340. The sequence continues at coordinate 126,209 of NZ_JBHXIB010000014.1, forward strand.
ACGCCGTAGTTGACATCGGACAAAGGCGCGTTGGCCGTCGCGGACAGCGCGAGGCCGAGCACCGTGCGGGTGTCCGCCGGGTCGATCACGCCGTCGTCCCACAGCCGCGCCGTCGAGTAGTACGGGCTCCCCTGCGCCTCGTACTGGTCGCGGATCGGCTCCTTGAAGGCCTCTTCGTCCTCAGCGGACCATTCGCCGCCGCGTGCCTCGATGGCGTCCCGGCGGACCGTGGACAGCACCGACGCCGCCTGCTCGCCGCCCATCACCGAGATCCGCGCGTTCGGCCACATCCACAGGAACCGTGGCGAATACGCGCGGCCGCACATCGAATAGTTGCCCGCGCCGAACGAACCGCCGATGACGACGGTCAGCTTCGGCACCCGCGCGCAGGCCACCGCGGTGACCATCTTCGCGCCATGCTTGGCGATACCGCCTGCCTCGTAGGCGCGGCCGACCATGAACCCGGTGATGTTCTGCAGGAACAGCAGCGGGATCGAGCGTTTGTCGCACAGTTCGATGAAATGCGCGCCCTTCATCGCGGACTCGGCGAACAGGACGCCGTTGTTCGCGACGATGCCGACGGGGTGGCCGTGGATCCGGGCGAACCCGGTGACCAGCGTCGAGCCGTACTCCTTCTTGAACTCGCCGAACCGGCTGCCGTCGACGATCCGCGCGATGACCTCGCGCACGTCGTAGGGCACGCGCGGGTCGGTCGGGACGACGCCGTACAGCTCGTTCGGGTCGGCGGCCGGGGCCTCCGTCGGGAGGACGTCCCACGGGCGCGGCGTGCGCGGCCCCAAGGTCGACACGATCGAGCGAACGATGCGCAAGGCGTCGGCGTCGTCCTCGGCCAGATGGTCGGTGACGCCGGACTGACGCGAGTGGACGTCGCCGCCGCCGAGTTCTTCGGCCGTGACGACCTCACCCGTCGCGGCCTTCACCAGCGGCGGGCCGCCGAGGAAGATGGTGCCCTGGTTCCGCACGATGACCGCCTCGTCGCTCATCGCCGGGACGTACGCGCCGCCCGCGGTGCAGGAGCCGAGCACGGCGGCGATCTGCGGGATGCCGCGCGCGGACATCGTGGCCTGGTTGTAGAAGATCCGGCCGAAGTGCTCACGATCCGGGAAGACCTCGTCCTGCCTGGGCAGGAACGCGCCGCCGGAATCCACCAGGTAGACGCACGGCAGGTTGTTGTGCAGCGCGACCTCTTGCGCGCGCAGGTGCTTCTTGACCGTCATCGGGTAGTAGGTGCCGCCCTTGACCGTGGCGTCGTTGGCGACGATCACGCATTCGCGGCCCGAGACCCGCCCGATCCCGGTGATGATCCCGGCCGACGGCGCCTCGTCGTCGTACAGTCCGGTGGCGGCCAGCGGGGACAGCTCCAGGAACGGCGAACCCGGGTCGAGGAGGGTGTCGACCCGGTCGCGTGGCAGGAGTTTGCCCCGCTCGACGTGGCGGGTGCGGGATTTCTCCGGGCCCCCGAGCCGGGCGGCGGCGAGCCGCTTGCGCAGGTCTTCGACCAGCTCGGCATGGGAGGTGACGCTGCGGGCGTACTCGTCGCTGCCCGGATCCGCCGAAGTGCTCAGTACGGGTGTGTCCATGGCTCCTCGTCGCCAAGTTAGCCGTCGTTAACTCGCGTGCACAGGTTAACGCCCACTAACGTCGCTTGTCCACCGCGCCCCCGGAAGCGCGTGAAGGCCCCCTTCCCTCGGCTGAACCGAGGGA
>NZ_JBHXIB010000014.1:127943-172864 GCF_042723975.1 Amycolatopsis sp. NPDC058340
ACTCCGGTGAAAATTTAACCCCCAAATATGGTCGATGGCCCCCCCCCCCCCCTCACGCGGTTCACCCCCCCCTCCCACCGGCTGAACCGAGGGAAGGGGGCCTTCACGCGCGAAACGGTCAGCCGATGGCGGAGACCAGCGGGTTGTAATAGCCGCCCCGCTGGCCGGTGGCGGTCGGGTGGTACGAGTTCACGATCGGCCAGGTGAGGCTGTGCAGGTAGTCGTCGGCCGACGAACAGATGTTGTGCCCGGTGAAGGCACCCCGCACGTCGACGAACTTCGCCCCGTTCGCCGCGGCACGGGCCGAGATCACCGACGCCAGCGCGTCGGAACCCGAGTTGATCGCGGTGCGCTTCGTGTCGCTCAGCCCGACCGAGCACGAACCCGGCACCGTGTAGAAGCGCGGGTACCCGAGCACGACCAGCTTCGCGCTGGGCGCCTTCGCCTTGATCTTGCTGTAGACGTTGTTCAGCAGCCCGGGAAGCGTGTTGTTCACGTAGGTCTTCGCGGTGTTGACCCGGTTGATGCAGGTCTGGTCGCTGCCGGTGGTGCAGGTGGTCATGACGTCGGCGAAACCGGCGTCGTTGCCGCCGACCGAGAGCGTCACCAGCGTGGTGCTGGAGGTGACGTTCGCGATCTGGTTGAGGACGTCGCCGGTGCGCGCCCCCGAGCACGCGACGAATTTGAATGTGGTCCCGGCGTGGGCGTTGGCCCACAGCTGGGGATAGGCGTTGGCACTGCGCATGCAGTCGCCCGAGTTCCCGTAACTGCCGGCACCCACGCCGGACGAGTACGAGTCACCGAGCGCCACGTAGTTGGTCGCCGCTTGGGCGGTGCCCGCGAGACCGAAGGTGGCAAGGACAGCGACCCCCAGGGCCGCACCTAAACGAGTGAAGGAAAGAGCTTTGATCCGAGCAGGGACGGCCATGGTCACTCCTTCGTGACAAGTTGACGAGAGACAGCATTACCAGGTGGTAACCCCACGCAAAAGGGTCATTTCCCCAGGTAGCCCACTTGGCTCAGGCTGGAAGTACGGCCGCGTGTTAGCGCTCGCTAACACGCGGCCTTAATATGGCCAGATGCCGGCGAACCCCACCCCACTCGTGAACGGCGAGAAGGCGAACAGGCGCGAACAGATCATGGCCGCCGCCGCCGAGCTCTTCGCCCACCACGGTTTCCACGGCGTCGGCATCGACGACATCGGCGCGGCCGTCGGCATCTCCGGCCCGGCGCTGTACCGGCATTTCCGCAGCAAGGACGCCATCCTCGGCGAGATGCTGAACTCGATCAGCCGCTACCTCCTCGACGGCGGGACGGCAAGGGCGAGCCAGCGGGACGAGCCGGGCGAGGTTCTCGAAGCACTGGTGAATTTTCACGTCGATTTCGCGCTCACGCATCCCGCGCTGATCACCGTCCAGGAACGCAACCTCGCCAATCTCACCGACAGTGACCGCAAGCAGGTCCGCGCCCTGCAGCGCCAGTACGTCGAGGTCTGGGTGCGCGCGATCAGCGACGCCGTCCCCGGGATCGGCGAGCGGCAGGCGCGCTCGGCGGCGCACGCGGTGTTCGGGTTGATCAACTCGACGCCGTACAACCGCCATCTCGGTGACAGCGAACTGGCCGAAATGCTCTGCCGTCTCGCGCTGGGTGCACTGCACTCCGCCAAGTGACCACGACCGGGTTTCGGCCTATCCCCACTTTTCCGTCCTCTGGTGTTTGATAGGCACGTGGAGCCGGACAGGAGCGAGTACGAGCGGAGGCTCGTCGAAAAGGCGCAGCGTGCGCTCGTGGCGATCAGCCTCGGGGAGGACGCCGAGGCGCTCGACGAGCTCATGCCGACCGCCGCCGAGCCGCAGGCCCGCTCCGACGAGACCAAAGAGCTCGTGATGATGCTGTTCGGCGAATGCAGCGCCATGGTGTCGACGCTGGGTGATGGAGGAAGTGCGCCGGTCAAGGTGCAGGTGTTCGACGAGGACGGCGAAGAGGTCTCGATCGACCAGGCGGACCCGCCCGTGCGGACGGCCGTCCGCACACTGCTGGCCGAGGTGCACGGCAACAGCGAGGCCGCGCAGGAACAGGTCGAGATCGCGCTCGCCAACGCCGCGCCGGACGAGGTCGACAGCCTCGTGCTGCAGGCGCTGCGGTGGACGATCCGGCTGTCGGCGGAATGCCTGGACCGGGACCTGCCGGTGGCGCCCTGGATCTCGGACGCGGTCGCGGACTAGGCCACGCCCTGAGCCTCGTGAGTGGTAAGGACGGTTCTAACCGTCCTTACCACTCACGAGCCCCTTCACCAACCGCGCTATCTGCTCGGTCTCGATCAGGAACGAGTCGTGCCCGTAAGGCGACGCGATGACGGCGAACTCCGCCCCGGCGACCCCGTCCGCGATGGCCCGCGACTGGTACAGCGGGTAGAGCCGGTCACTGTCCACCCCGGCCGCGACGGTGCGCGCGGTGATCCGGCCGAGCGCGTTCGCGACGCCGCCCCGCCCGCGACCGACGTCGTGGGTGTTCATCGATTCGGTGAGCACCACGTAGCTGCCCGCGTCGAACCGGCGTGACAGCTTCCCGGCATGATGGTCCAAATAGGACTCGACGGCGAACCGGCCGCCGCGCAGCGGATCTTCACCGTCCTGATGACGATGGCCGAAACGTTGCGCCAGTTCGGCTTCGCTGCGATACGTCGCGTGCGCGATGCGGCGCGCGATGCCGAGCCCGGCGTCCGGTCCGCCGCCGGGGACGTCGTGGTAGTCGCCGCCGTGCCAGCCCGGATCGGAGCGGATGGCGTGCAGTTGCGGTGCGGCCCAGGCGATCTGGTCGGCCGACGCCTGCGCGGTCGACGCGAGGACGAGCAGCGCCGCGACCCGCTCCGGCTCGCCCACCGCCCATTCCAGCGCACGCATCCCGCCCATGGATCCGCCGATCACCGCGGCCCACCGGCCGATGCCGAGCGTGTCGGCGACCGCGGTCTCGGCGGCCACCTGGTCCCGCACCGTCACGGCGGGAAACCTGCTGCCCCAAGGCTTTCCGTCCGGATGCGGTGAAGACGGGCCGGTCGAGCCCTGGCAGCCGCCGAGCACGTTCGGGACCACCACGAAGAACTCGTCCGTGTCGATCGCCTTGCCCGGCCCGATCAGGCCGTCCCACCAGCCGGGGCTGACGTGACCTTCCTCCGCGGGGCCGACGGCGTGACTGTCCCCGGTCAGGGCATGCTCGACGAGAATCGCGTTGGAGGCGCGGGGATTGAGCGTTCCCCAGGTCTCGTAGGCGAGCGTGAAGGGCAGCGTCCCGCCGGTTTCGAGCGCCTGGACGCCGCTGACGAAGCGGCGGCGCCCAGGTGGCTCTCCTTCTCGCCAAGCACCGGTCACAGAGCGGCCTTGGCCGCCCGGAATCCGGCTTCGAGATCGGCCTTGAGGTCCTCGATCCCTTCCAGCCCGACGGCGAGCCGCACGAGACCCGGCGTGACACCGCTCGACAGCTGCTCCTCCGGCGTGAGCTGGCTGTGCGTCGTCGAGGCGGGGTGCACGATCAGGCTGCGCACGTCGCCGATGTTGACCAGCTGGCTGTGCAGTTCCGTACCGTCCACAAAGGCCCGTCCGGCTTCGACCCCGCCGCGCAGATCGAACGACAGCACCGCGCCGGCCCCCTTCGGCAGGTACTTCTTCGCGGCCTCGTGATACGGGCTCGACGGCAGCCCGGCGTAGTAGACCTTCTCGACCTCGTCGCGCTGCTCCAGCCATTCGGCCAGCGCCTGCGCGTTGGACACATGCCGCTCCAACCGCAGCGAAAGTGTCTCGATCCCTTGCAGGATCAGGAAACTGTTCAGTGGCGCGATCGCGGCGCCGGTGTCGCGCAGGATCTGGACGCGGGCCTTGGCGGCGTACGCGCCCGGGCCGAGCGCCTCCCAGTACTTGAGACCGTGGTAGCTCGGGTCGGCCTCGTTGAACCCGGGGAACCGCGCGGGATCCTTGCCGAAATCGAAGGTGCCGCCGTCGACCAGCACCCCGGCGACCGTGGTGCCGTGCCCGCCGAGGTACTTGGTCGCCGAGTGGACCACGATGTCGGCGCCGTGCTCGATCGGGCGCACGAGGTACGGCGTCGGCACGGTGTTGTCCACGACCAGCGGGACACCGGATTCGTGCGCGGCATCCGCGACCGCGCGGATGTCGAGCACGTTGCTGCCCGGATTGGCCAGCGTCTCGGCGAAGAACAGCTTGGTGTCGGGCCGGACGGCGGCCTTCCACTGCTCGATGTCGTCCTGGTCCTCGACGAACGACACCTCGATGCCGAGTTTCGGCAGCGTGTAGTGGAAAAGGTTGTACGTGCCGCCGTACAGCGCCGGGCTGGAGACGAAATGGTCGCCGGCGTTCGCGAGGTTGAGGATGGCCGCCGTCGTGGCCGCGGTCCCGGAGGCGAACGCCAGTGCCGCGACCCCGCCTTCGAGCGCGGCGAGCCGCTGCTCCAGCACGTCCTGTGTGGGGTTGTTGATCCGGGTGTAGATGTTGCCGGGCTCGGCGAGGCTGAAGAGATCGGCGCCGTGCTGGCTGTCGCGGAAGACGTACGAGGTGGTCTGGTAGATCGGGGTCGCCCGCGCGCCGGTGGCGGTGTCCGGCGCCGCACCCGCGTGGATCTGCTTGGTCTCGAACGACCATCCGTCCGCGCTCATCGCGATTCTCCTAGCGGCTCAAGGGGTTTCGGCTGTTGGCACCGAAGCTAGCTCCGCCGGACGGAGCACCCAACCGCTCTCAGGAGGTGGGATTCCTTTCCTGGAGGGCGAACCTGTTGCCCTCCGAATCGGTGAACATCGCCCACCAGCCCCACGGCTGCTTCTCCGGCCTGGCCGGGAACTCGACGCCTTTCGCCGAAAGCTCCTCATACGTCTTTTCGATGTCGTCGGCGTAGAAGAAGAAATTGCCCGTCGGGAGTTCGTCCCGCACTTCGAAGCGCTTGAGGTCCTCCGGCGCGGTGCTCAGGACGAGCGACGTCACCCCATCGGCTGACGTGACCTCGACCCACCGGTTGCCTTTGTCGTCGTACGGCACGTCGGTGGTGATCTCGAATCCGACGACCTCGGACCAGAACCGCTTCGCCCGCTCTTGGTCCCGCACCCCGACCACGATCTTGTGCACGCCACGAATCGCCACGTCCGGCTCCTTTGTATCCATCATGGATATAACGAGATCGGAGTGTATGCTTCGCGGATGGCCGACGGCAACCCGCAGCTCACCCCCGCGGCGTTCCAGACCCTGCTGGCGCTGACGAAGGGGCGCGCACACGGCTACGCGATCATGGGTTTCGTCGACGAGGTGAGCGGCGGCACCGCCCAGCTCGGGCCGGGCACGCTGTACCGGACCCTCGCCCGGCTCGTCGCCGACGGCCTGGTCGAAGAGGCCCCGGACGCGAGCGAAGACCAGCCGCACGACTCGCGCCGCCGCTACTACCGGCTGACCCGCACCGGCCGGGCCGTCGCCGCCCGCGAGGCGGAGTTCCTGAGCAGGCTCGTCGCGGTCGCCGACCAGGCGGGGCTGCTCAAGCGTGCGGAGTCGGCGTGAGCCGGGCGCTCGGCTTGACGCCGCATCTGTTCGTCAAGGACGTCGACGCGTCGCTTTCCTTCTACGGCAAGGCGTTCGGCGCCGTGGAACTGTTCCGCAACGTCCTGCCGAACGGCGTCGTGCTGTTCGTGGAGGTCGCCGTCGGCGACGCGCGGCTGCTGGTGAGCCAGGAGATCCCGCAGCTCGACGCGCTCGCCCCGTCGACGCTGGGCGGCACGCCGATGCTGCTGACCTTGGAGACCGAGGATCCCGACGACCTCTTGCGGCGCGCGGTGTTCGCGGGTGCCCGGGTGGAGGCGCCGGTCGAGGAGATGTTCTTCGGCGAGCGCTACGGCCGGATCGTCGACCCCGACGGCCACCGGTGGGCACTGACCACCAAACGCGAGCGATTCACGCCCGAGGACATCGACGCGCGGACGCCACGCGAGGTCTGACGTGTGCGGCGGTCCCACCTGCTGGACAATCGCCCTATGGTTTCCGTGCGCAGTGTCGTCGACCGGGTGGGGCCGACGCTGCTGCACGCCCTCCAGATCCCCGAGGAGTCCCCCGCCGTCGGGGACGTCGTCATCGCCGAACCCGGCAACACCCTCGCCGCGGGGGACCTCGTCCTCGGCGTCGCGATCACCGAGACCCCGGACGCCGCCGAACTCGTCAAGCTCAGCGCGGCCAAAGGTGCCGCCGCCGTACTGCTGAAACCCCCGCTCGCGGCGAAACCCTCGGTGAAACGGGCGGCGAAATCGGCCGACATCGCGTTGATCGAGGTGCGGTCGGCGACGTCGTGGGCCCAGCTCGTCTGGCTGCTCAGGACGGTCCTCGACGCGCTGGCCGACGAGTCGGACGCGCTGGAGGACGGCGGTGGCCCCGGTTCCGGTGACCTGTTCCGGCTCGCGGACGCGGTCGCTTCGGTGGTCGACGCGCCCGTGACCATCGAGGACACCAACTCGCGGGTGCTCGCGTACTCGGCCCGGCAGGACCTGACCGACTCCGCGCGCGTGTCGACCATCATGGGCCGCCGCATCCCGGACGACGTGCTCGCGCGGTTCCGGTCGCGAGGGGTGTTCCGCGAGCTTTCCCGCGGGCGGCAGACGATCTTCGTGCCCGCGCAACGCGACGGCACCCTGCCCCGGCTCATCGTGCCGATCCGGATGGGCGGCGAACTGCTGGGCTCGATGTGGGCGGTCGTCGCGGGCCCGGTCTCCGACGAACGCGCGGCCGCTTTCGCCGACGCGGCCCCCGTCGTCGCGCTGCACCTGCTGCGCCGGCGCGCGCACACCGATTCGCAACGCCGCGTCTCGGCCGAACTCCTGCGCGCGGTCCTCGAAGGGAAGGCCAGCCCGCGCAAGGCGATCGCGGAACTCGACCTGTCCGAGGAGCCGCATCGCGTGGTCGTCATCGAGGTCTCCGGCGGCGACGGCCGCGACGACGAGGGCCTGCGGCTCGCGCTCCTCGAACGGATCTCGCAGGGGGTCGGCAGGCGGCCGGTGGCCACCGAACTCGGCGGCGTCCTCTACGCGGTCGTCCCGGACGGCGACGGCTGGGAAGAACTCCGGGCGGCCCTCGAAGCCCTGCCGTCGTCGCGGAAGGGCGGGACACCGCGGGCGGCCGCCGGTTCGGCCTGCGAAATCGGCGAGCTCGCGACTTCACGGCTCCAGGCCGACGAGGCGCTGGGCCTGCTTCGCGCGAAGCTCGTCCCTGGCCGCGTCGTGGTCTTCGACGAAGCGTGGACGGCCCTTTCGCTGCATCGCGGCGCGACGGCGGCGAGCACGTCGAAGGTCGCCGAGCTCGGCCCGCTCGGCCTGCTGCGCGCGCACGACGAAGCCCACGAGAGTGGCTACGTCGACACGCTCTACCAGTGGCTGCGGCATCCGGGAGACCCGCGCGCGGCCGCGAAGGAACTCCGGATCCATCCCAACACCCTGCGATACCGGATGCGACGGCTGCTCGACCTCGTCCCGCTGGATCTCGACGATCCCGACGTCCGGCTGGCGCTGATCACGCAACTCGTTTCCCTGCGCTGGAGTTAATTCCACTACAAACCGCTCGATAACGAAAACTTTGTAGCGCGACAATCCGCGGCCGGACGTCAGGAAAGGGCCTTTCAGTCGGGAAAGGCCCTTTCCTGACATTCGACGGTTCAGTGCGCGCTGGCGCGATATCCGTCCTCAATGGTCTGCCGTACCGCGGCGAGCAGATCGGCACCGGGGTAAAGCGGCAAAAGAACACCGGGGCCACCGTCGACGCGAAGCGCGGCTTCGTAACCGTGCCCGGGGGTTTCGACAAGGCCGACGATGACATCGGCCGGATTGCCTTCGGTGTCGACGGTGCGGACACGCCGCTCCCGCCGCCAGTCCTGATTTGTCATGCGGAACAGAATGGCAGCTTACCGGCCAGTAAGATCAACATCTTGACTCGATCGTGCTGCATTTACCGATCCGCAGGTTGCACGACCGCGCCCACCCCCAGCGAACGCGGCCGTGCGTCATACCCGATAACCGAGGTCTTCGGCGACGAATCTCTTCGGCACCATCCGGACCCAGACGGTCCCTTTCACCTCGGGATCATCGTGCAGGTAAGAACAAAACCGCGCATCCCATTTGTGCTCGTCGGGACCGAGATACCGGCTCAGCAGCCGCCGTCCACGCGGGACGTCGAACGGCAGCACCTCGGCTTCACCGCGCGCGAGCACCTGCCGCACCAGGCCGGTGCCGACATCGCAGACGTCGACGGTCACCGCGATCGACGGCGAATCGCGGACCAGACCGGCCAGCCGCGCCCACGGTCCGGTGAGGAACCAGAAAGCCCGTTTCTCCCAGAGGTACCAGGCCGGGCGCACGGTCGGCCCGGCCGCGGCGACCCTGGCCGTCAGCGGACCGGCGAGGAATTCGTCGACGTCGAACATCAGACCTCGAGCAACGTCTTGCCGAGCGCGCCCCGCGACTGCATGACCGCGTGCGCGTCCGCCGCCCGTTCGAGCGGGAACCGTTGGCCGATCACGGGTTCCAGCCGTCCGGCGGCGGCTTCGGCGAGCGCGGACTCGGTGAACGCCCGCATCTCGGCCGGTCCGCCGAGGCCACGGATCACCGTGACCCCGCGCGCGGCGGCGTCCTCTTCGGACACCTCCGTCCACGAACCACTCGACAGGCCGTAGATCAGCATCCGGCCGCCCGGCTTCAGCAGGCCGAACGACGCCGTCCCGATCTCGCCGCCGACCCCGTCGAACACGACGTCGACCTCGCCCGCCTTCGCCGCCCAGCCCGGCTCGCGGTAGTCGACCGCCAGATCGGCGCCGCGCTCCCGGACGTGCCCGGTTTTCGCCGCACCGCCCGCCGCGCCGACGACCTCGGCACCCGCGGCCTTGGCGAGCTGGACGACCAGCCCGCCGACCCCGCCGGCCGCGGCCTCGACCAGCACTCGCTCCCCCGGCCGGATCCGCGCGGCGGTCACCAACGCGGTCGCCGTGCGGCCGTCGGCGAGGATCGCCACCGCGGCGTCGAGGGCAAGGCCGTCCGGCACCTCGAAGACGGCATCGGCGTCGACCGCGACCCGTTCCGCGTAGCCCCCGGAACCGCCGGTGGAGGTCACGACGCGTTTGCCGACCAGGCCGAGGTCGGCCCCCTCGCCGACCGCGCTGATCACGCCGCCGACGCCATTGCCCGGGATCAGCGGCGGCTCGGCGCGGAACGGCCCGCCACCGCCTGCCCGGAACTGCGTCTCGACGAACGTGATGTTGGCGAACGCCACCTCGATCAGCACCTGGCCCGCTGCGGGTACCGGATCCGGGGCGTCGCCCGCGACGAGCACTTCCGGCCCGCCGAACTCTTTCAACCACACGGCTCTCATGTCACCCAAGGTGCAATCTCCAGTTGACTGGAGGTCAAGCGATTGTGCCGGGAAAACCATGATCGGTTCTCGATCCTGTCGCGGGCGGACGATGACACCGCCGTCCGGGTGGCTCACCGTGAGTGGCAGCACCTTTGTTCGCAGAACCGTCGCCAGGAGGCTTTCCGTGCGTATCGCCGTCCCCCGTGAGATCAAGAAGCACGAATACCGGGTGGCGCTCACCCCGGCGGGCGTGCACGAACTGACCGGGCGCGGGCACGACGTGTTCGTCGAGACCGGTGCCGGCGTCGGCTCGTCCATCTCCGACGACGAGTACGTCGCCGCGGGCGCGAAGATCCTCGCCACCGCGGAGGAGACCTGGTCCGAGGGCGAACTCGTGCTCAAGGTCAAGGAGCCGATCGCCGAGGAGTACCCGCGGCTGCGCGCCGACCAGGTGCTGTTCACCTACCTGCACATCGCCGCGGACCGGCCGCTGACCGACGCGCTGCTGGCCGCGGGCACCACCGCGATCGCCTACGAGACGGTGCAGACCCCGAACCGCGCGCTGCCGCTGCTCGCGCCGATGTCCGAGGTCGCCGGACGGCTGGCGCCGCAGGTGGGCGCGTTCTCCCTGATGAAGCCGAGCGGTGGCCGCGGTGTGCTGCCCGGCGGCATCCCCGGCGTCCACCCGGCGCGTGTGGTCGTGATCGGCGGCGGTGTCGCCGGCCTCAACGCGGCGCGGGTCGCGCTCGGCCTCGGCTCGGACGTCGAGATCCTCGACACCAACGTCGACCGGCTCCGCCAGATCGACAACGACTTCGGCGGCCGCATCCGCACGGTGACCTCGAACGCGCTGTCGGTCGAGCAGTCCGTGCTGGAGGCCGACATGGTCATCGGCGCGGTGCTCGTGCCCGGCGCGAAGGCCCCGAAGCTGGTCTCGAACGACCTCGTCTCGCGGATGCGCCCGGGCAGCGTGCTGGTGGACATCGCGATCGACCAGGGCGGTTGCTTCGCCGACTCGCGGCCGACCACGCACGACGAGCCGACCTACAAGGTCCACGAGTCGGTGTTCTACTGCGTCGCGAACATGCCGGGCGCGGTGCCCCGCACGTCGACCTACGGCCTGACCAACGTGACGCTGCCGTACGCCGTGCAGCTGGCGGAGCACGGCTGGAAGAAGGCGCTGCAGGCCGACGCTTCGCTGGCGAAGGGCCTCAACACGCACGCGGGCGCGCTGACCAACGCCCCGGTCGCGGCCGCGCACGGCCTGGCCGCCACGGATCTGGCCGACGTCCTGGCCTGACCCCCACGCCACACTCCCACGCGAGGGACCTTTGCCAAGAGCAAAGGTCCCTCGCTCCTTTTTTGACAGCTTCACCAACTCTGGCACCGATGGTCACCAGGCCACGGCGCCCCGCGCCGTAGGCCACCCCCTCGCCAACCGGCGCCGACCGCACCGCGGGGGTCCGGGGGGCTCGGCCCCCCGGGTGATACGACGAAGCCCCACCTCCGGAAAGGTGCGCAAGCACCGACCAAGGTGGGGCAAAGGGGCTGAGGGCGGCCCGCTCGACCAGCCTGGGGGTCACTGGGAGCGGGCCGCCTCCTACATCGTAGGTAATAAGTCGCCGTCGCGCTGCATGGGGTTGCCATGTCTTCCGAATTATTTCTTCACAGACCACTGGTGCGGTCGGTGATTTTCCACGCTTTGCGTCGTATATCCGGTAGTCAGCGGCCGTTCGGTGCAGCGGTGGGTGCGCTGGAGGGCGGATTCGTCACCCCATGGGACGTGACGAAGGTCGCTTTCGGCGGATTGACCCCTTCCTCGGGTGCGGGCTCACCCCGTGAGGCAGGATGTCGCGTGATCGGCCTTCGTCAACAAAAGGGGACGGTATGCACGACGGCAGTGGCCGCATCGCGGTGCAGAACCTGAGCAAGCAGTTCGGTGCGGTCAACGCGGTCCAGAATCTGAGCTTCACGGTGGAGCCCGGTTCGGTGACCGGCTTCCTGGGGCCCAACGGGGCCGGGAAGACGACGACGCTGAGGATGCTGCTCGGGCTGGTGACGCCCACGAACGGCACGGCGACCATCAACGGGCGCCCGCACGACCAGCTGGGGAATCCGGCGCGGGTCGTCGGTTCGGTGCTGGAGAACGAGGGTTTCCACCCGGGACGCACGGCGCGGAATCACCTGCGCGTGTACTCGGCGGCCATCGGGATGCCGGATCAGCGGGTGGACGAGGTCCTGGGGCTGGTGGGTCTTTCGTCGGCGGCGGACCGCAAGGCGGGCGGGTTCTCGCTCGGTATGCGGCAGCGGCTGGCGCTGGCGACGGCGTTGCTGGGGAATCCGCAGGTGCTGGTGCTGGACGAGCCGACGAACGGGCTCGACCCCGAAGGCATCCTGTGGCTTCGGAACTTCCTGCGCGCGTACGCGCGTGAGGGGCGCACGGTGCTGGTCTCGAGCCACCTCCTGAACGAGGTGGAGCAGACGATCGACCAGGTCGTGATCATCAGCCAGGGCATGACGCGCTACAACGGCTCGCTGGACCAGTTGCGCAAGAGCAACCAGTCCCGGGTGCTGGTGCAGTCGGCCGACGCGAGCGGCCTCGTCTCCGCGTTGCAGGAGGCGGGGATCACGCAGGTCGCGCCGATGCCGGACGGCCGGGTCGCGGTCTCCGGCGCGACGGTGCAGCAGATCGGTGACGTCTCCGCGAAGGCGAGCATCGCGGTCTACGGCATGCAGGAGGAGACGGCGGATCTGGAGCGCATGTTCTTCCAGCTGACGCAGGGCCAGTACGCGGCGCCGCCGCCCGGTTTCCAGCAGGGCCCGCCGCCGGGCTACCAGGGTCCGCCTCCGGGTTATCAGGGCCCGCCGCCCGGGTATCAGGGGCCGTCTCCCGGCTACGCGCCGCAGAACACGCCGCCGCCCGGTTTCGCGCCGCCGCAGCAGTTCCAGCAGCAGGGTCAGCCGCCGCAGCAACCGCAGTACCAGCAGGCGCCGCCTCAGCAGCAGGCGCAGCAGCAGGGCCAGAACGAGGGCTGGGGAGGCCAGGGCTGATGGGCAACCTGATCAAGGCGGAGTTCCGCAAGACGCTCACGCTCAAGGCGTGGTGGGCGCTGATGATCCCCGCGGTGGTCTTCGCCTTCGCGTTCGCCCTGTTCTGGGGCATGGTCACCAACGACTTCAGCGACTTCCTCGGCCGTTCGGACACCCGCGAGCTGACCGAGGCGCTCGGCATCTCGACCGGTGAGCTGCCCGTCGGCCTGCTCGCCCTCGGGCACGGCATCAACATCGGCACGATGATCCCGATCATCTTCGGGGTCTTCGCCCTCGCCGGCGAGTACACGAAGAAGACGATCACGACGACGTTCCTCACCGCCCCGAACCGGGTTTCGGCGTTGAGCGCGAAGATGATCACCTACATCGCGTGGGGCGCGATCTACGGCGTGATCATCGTGGGCGCGGCGAGCCTCGGCACCGTGATCACGGTCGACAGCCAGCGCCTGCCGACGGCGGGCCAGTGGCTCGGCGTGCTCGGTGCGGGTGTCCTCGCGACGATCCTGGCGACCCTGTTCGGTATCGGGGTCGGCGCGGTCTGGCGCAGCGTGGTCGGCAGCATCATCACCCTGACCATCTGGATGCTGGTGGTCGAGAACGTGCTGGTGTTCGTCATGTTCGGCGCCGCGGACATCACCTGGCTGGGCGGCGTCCTGCCGAACGGCACGGTCAACGGCATCGTGGGCGCCATCGGCGCGGAGGCGTTCGGCGCCGCCGGCGTGAAGGTACCCGGCCTGCAGGACGAGACGGCGTGGGCGCTGCAGTACGCGGCCGGCGCGCCCGGCGCGTTCTCGTGGTGGGCCTCGGCGCTCATCTTCTTCGGCTGGACGATGATCTTCTTCCTCGCCGGCTGGGCCGTGAACCAGAAGAAGGACATCACCTGAGTCACACTCACACGTGACCTGAAAGGCCCCTTCATCGCGAAATCCGCGATGAAGGGGCCTTTCATCGCGTTCGGCCCTGCGCGAACCGGCCGGTCCTGTCGGTGCGGACGCATAGGCTTGCGGAGTGACCACTGCTCCACCTCGTCCCCGTCAAGCCAGTCCGGCACGTGAGACGGCCCCGGTGCCCACCGGAGGCTGGATCCGCCGCCTGGCCGCTTCGTGCTGGAAACATCCTTGGCTCGTCGTGCTCTCGCTGGGCGCTGCGATCATCGGCGTCGGGCTCCAGGCCGCCGGTCCGCTGCTGATCCGCGAGGCGCTGGACGACGCCGTCGCGGGAGACACCTCCCGGCTCGGCCTGCTCGCCGCAGTCATGGCGTTGCTGCAGGTGCTGACATTCGGCAACGCCTTCGCCCGCCGGTACGTCGGCGGGCGGCTGGCCCTCGACGTCCAGCACGACCTGCGCCGCCAGGTGTTCGGCGCGGTCTCGCGGCTCGACGGAGGCAAGCAGGACGCGCTGCGCACCGGCCAGGTCGCCTCGCGTGCGATCTCGGATCTGCAGCTGGTCACGTCGGTCCTGATGCAGGTGCCGCTCTCGGCGGGCTCGGTGATCTTCGCGCTGCTGTCGCTCGGCGCGATGCTGTGGATGTCCCCGACACTGACCCTGATCGCGATGGTGGTCGCCCCGGCGATCGCGATCATCATGGCGGTGAGCCGGAAACGGCTCTTCCCCGCGACCTGGGCGGCCCAGCAGCGGGCGGCCGACGTCGCTCAGCAGGTCGAGGAGACCGTCACCGGCGTACGCGTCGTGAAGGGCTTCGGTCAGGAAGCGCGCGAAGTCGCGAAGCTGGAGAAGACGGCGAGGAAGCTCTTCGCCGAACGCATGCGCGCGGCCCGGCTCTCGTCCTTGCCGACGGCCACCACGGCGGCCCTCCCCGCGGCGGGTCAGGTCGCGGTGCTGGCGGTCGGTGGCATCCTGGCGTTGAAGGGCGAGGTCAGCCTCGGCACCTTCCTGGCGTTCGCGACCTATCTGTCCATCCTGATCGGCCCGGCGCGGATGATCTCGAGCCTCGTCGTCCAGGCGCAGCTGACCAGGGCGGGCGCGGAACGCGTCAACGAACTCATCGACGCTCAGCCCGACGTCGTCGACAGCCCGGACGCGCGACCGTTGCCCGAAGGCCCGCTCGGTGTCCGGCTGGAGGACGTCTCCTTCGGCTACACGCGGTCGGATCCCGTGCTCGACGGGCTCACCCTGGAGGCGCGGCCTGGCGAAACACTCGCGCTGGTCGGCACGGCCGGTTCGGGCAAATCCACGATCTCCTTGCTGCTGCCCCGGTTCTACGACGTGCATAGCGGTTCGGTCCAGGTCGGCGACCTCGACGTCCGCGACGTCCGGCAACACGATCTGCGCAGCGCGATCGGTGTGGTCTTCGAAGAGGCGTTCCTCTTCTCTTCGTCGGTACGCGACAACATCGCCTACGGCAGGCCGGACGCGAGTGACGAGGAGATCCGCGCGGCCGCGCGGGCGGCGGAGGCGGACGAGTTCATCCAGCGCCTGCCCGACGGCTACGACACGCTCGTCGGCGAGCGCGGGCTCACGTTGTCGGGCGGTCAGCGGCAGCGGCTCGGTCTCGCCAGGGCGCTGATGACCGATCCGCGGGTCCTGGTGCTCGACGACGCGACCTCCGCCATCGACACCGTCACCGAGGCGGCGATCCACGACACACTGCGTTCGGTCACCGCGAGCCGGACGACCCTGCTGATCGCGCACCGCCGCTCCACCCTCGCCCTCGCCGACCGGATCGCCGTGCTCGACAAGGGCCGCGTCGTCGACGTCGGCACCGAGGAGGAGCTGCTCGCGCGCTGCCCGCTGTTCCGCGAACTCGTCGCCGGTCCGGGTGACGACGTCGAGGAGCCGCATCGCTGCGAGGGTCTCGACTGCGGTCCCGCCGGGATCACCCCCGCGCTGTGGCCGGAGCAGGACAAGGCCGACGAGCTGGCGGGCGAGCGGAAGGGCTCGGGCGGAGAATGGGATGTCGACCTGCCGCCGAGCGAAGAACTCATCGAAGGCGTCCGGAGACTGCCGCCCGCCACGGACGTCCCGCGTTTGCCGGGCACCGATGTCACCGCGCCCGAACCGAAGTTCCGCCTCGGCCGTCTGCTGAGGCCGGTGCGCGGACCGCTCGCCGTGGTGATCGGGCTGGTCGCGGCCGACGCGCTGGCCACCATCGCGATGCCCGCGCTGTATCAGCACGGCATCGACAACGGTGTACGCGCCGGCGCGGAGGCGGTGATCTGGCTGGCCGCCGGGATCGGCGCGCTGGTGATCCTCACCGACTGGCTGGTGGTGTACCTCCAGACGAGGATGACGGCGCGGGTCGGCGAGACGGTGCTGTACTCGCTGCGCGTGCGCAGTTACGCCCATCTGCAACGGCTCGGGCTCGACTTCTACGAACGCGAACTGTCCGGGAAGATCATGACCCGGATGACCACCGACGTCGACGCGCTCTCGACGTTCCTGCAGACCGGTGTCGCGCAGGCCGTGGTGAGCGCGCTGACGCTGGTCGGGATCGCGGCGGCGCTGATGATCACCGACATCGGGCTCGCGGCGTACGCGCTCGCGGTGCTGCCGATCCTCGTCGTGGCGACGGTGATCTTCCGCCGCGCGTCGTCCAAGGCGTACACCGAAGCCCGGGAACGGGTCAGCGTCGTCAACGCGGACATGCAGGAGAACGTGAACGGGCTGCGGGTCGCGCAGGCGTACACGCGTGAGGAGCGCACTGCCGAGAAGTTCGCGTCCCGAAGCGACGAATACCGGCGTTCACGGCTTCGCGCCCAGCGTCTTGTCGCGACGTACTTCCCTTTCGCGGCAATGCTTTCCGGGCTGGCCGAGGTCGTCGTGCTGATCGTCGGCGCGAACCGGGTCGCGGCGGGCACGCTGTCGGCCGGTGTGCTGGTGGCGTTCCTGTTGTACCTGGGCCAGTTCTTCTCGCCGATCCAGCAACTGTCCTCGGTTTTCGACGGCTACCAGCAGGCGCGGGTCGGCCTGACGCGGATCGGCGATCTCCTGCGCACGCCGACTTCCGTTCCGCAGGCGGAAAACCCGGTCGCGATGCCGGAGCGCCTGCGCGGCGAGGTCTCCTTCAAGGACGTCGATTTCGCTTACACCGCAACGGACGAGCCTGCCCTTTCGCAGCTGTCACTGGAAGTCGCGCCCGGCGAGACCGTCGCCCTGGTCGGGGCGACCGGCGCCGGGAAGTCGACGGCGGTGAAGCTCGTCGCGCGTTTCTACGACGCGACAGGCGGTGTGGTCCGGATCGACGGGACCGACATCCGCGAGTACGACCTGTCCGCCCTGCGCACGCGAATGGGCGTGGTACCGCAGGAAGCGCATCTGTTCTCGGGAACCGTCGCGGACAATGTGCGCTACGGCAGGCCTTCCGCGACGGACGCGGAGGTCGAGGAGGCGGTCCGGTCCGTCGGCGCGCTCGACGGGGTCGCCGCGCTCCCGGCCGGTTTCCACCAGCCCGTCGGTGAACGCGGACGGTCCCTTTCGGCCGGGCAACGGCAACTCGTCGCCCTCGCCCGCGCCGAACTCGTGGACCCGGACGTCCTCCTGCTCGACGAGGCGACCGCGGCGCTCGACCCGTCCACCGAAGCCGCCGTCCTGCGCGCGACCGAACAACTCGCGCGCCGCCGGACGACGTTCGTGGTCGCGCACCGCCTCGCCACCGCCGCCAAGGCGGACCGGATCGTGGTGCTGGACCACGGCCGGATCATCGAACAGGGCACGCACGCGGAACTCGTCGCCGCGGGCGGCCACTACGCACGCCTTTGGTCCCTCGGCTGACCAGCCTCGTGAGTGGCGAGGACGGTTCTAACCGTCCTCGCCACTCACGAGGCATTGCCGCCCCCCGGCCGGGCTGCGCGCCGCGTGCCGTCCGCCCAATCACACGTGCCGTCCGCCCAATCACGTGTGTCACGCCTCCAATCACGCGAGTCGCGCCCCTAATCACGCGTGTCACGCCCCTAATCACGCGTGTCACGCCTTCAATCACGTCAGAACGCCACTCACGACACCACGGCCACGCTCACCCGGCCACGAGATCGAGCTGGAACTGCGCCCCCGGCGCTTCCGGCTCCCACCCGCGCGCCAGCGCCAGCCGGATCGCGCGTTCGACGTCCGAAGGCAGGACCGCCTTCGACGGCACCCCCAGGTAGTTCAACGGATGCGCGTGCTCCGTCCGGACCACCAGCACCGCACCCCGCGCGTCCTCCAATTCCACCCCGTACGAAAGGAAATACCCACCGTCCTGTGCGTAGGTGGGTTTCCGCCGGACGATCCACCGGTAAGCGGTTTCGTCGACCACGATCCGTCGCGATCCCTTGCGCAGCAATGCCATGAAGCCAGCATGCCCAGCGGGGCAAGGGAATTTCGGTCGCGCAAGCCCGCGGCACCTGTCACGCTGAACGGGAAATGAAAGAAGAGATCCCGGCGCGGCAGATCCGCGCCCAGTACACCGAAACCACGATCCGCGTCTATCAGGCGTACGCCCCGGCCATCGCCGATGCCGCGCTGAAGGCGGGCACCTTCGTGCCGCCGTTCAAACGCGAACGCATGACCTGGATCAAGCCGTCCTTCCTCTGGATGGCGTACCGCTGCGGTTGGGCCGCGAAGCCCGGCCAAGAGCGCGTACTCGCCCTCGACATCACTCGCGAGGGTTTCGCCTGGGCGCTCGAACACGCCGCGCTCAGCCACTACGACCCCGACGTCCATCCCGACCGGCAGACGTGGCAGAACGACGTCAAGGCCAGCCCGGTCCGCATCCAGTGGGATCCGGAACGCAGCATCCGGCTCGGCCCCCTGAAGCACCGTTCGCTCCAGATGGGGCTGAGCGGCGAGGCCGTCGATCACTATGTCGACAAATGGATCACGGCGGTCACCGACGTGACCCCGGTCATGCGCGAGATCGGCGCCCTGGTCGCGGCGAACCGCGTCGAAGACGCCGAAGTGCTGCTACCCGCGGAGCGTCCGTACCCCGGCTAAGGCCGCCACTTGAGACCGCCCATCCCGGCGACCTCGAGGTCCTTGACCGAAGCCCACCGGACGGTCCCCGGCCGGACGTGCACGCCTGCCGTCACCGTCCAGTCCGGCTCGTCGGGCTCGACGTGCTCCATCTCCTTGAAGTCGGCGAGCGTCGGCCAGACCGCCGAGCACGAGTCGCACATCAGCACGACCTTGCCGGACTCGGTGACCAGCGGGCGCACGCGCCCCTCGTCCCAGAACGACGGGCACTCGTCCAGCCACATGGGCCGCCACCACCTCGCGGGGACCGGCGGCCGGCACGACACCGGCCGCATCCTCCACCCAGCGAAGCGCCCCGACGTGAACTCCAGGCTGTCCGGGCACGACGACCCAGCCAACCTTGACCGACGAAACGGTGACCTGACCTGCACGGACGGTGAAAGTGGCAGCAAAGGTCCCTTGCTCCCCCGGGCAGCGGCGCGCGAGGGCGACGGGTGGGCCTTTTTCGGTCTCTTGATCGAGACAGTGACCCATCACCTAGTGCGCCACGCCTCACACAGGCCAGTTCCATCACACGGCTGCGACCGAGGGGGTTAGCCTGGTAGGCGCATCAGCGGTGTTCAAGATCTCGAGACGGATAGAGGCGAGTCCAAGCCGTGTCCAGCAGCAGCCCTGCGTCACAATTCGGCCCCAACGAGTGGGTCGTCGAGGAAATGTACGACCAGTTCCTTGCCGACCCCAGCTCAGTCGATGCCGCCTGGCACGACTTCTTCGCGGACTTCAAGCCAACGCAGGACGCGCAGAACAAGGCTGACGACGCACGTCAGAACTCCGGAGACCCCGGCAACGAGGGCCCTGGCGCCAACGGCCAGACCGCCGCCACCCCGTCGCCGCAGACAGTCCGCAACGCCGAGTCCACCGCGAAGCAGACCGCTCCGAAGAACGCTCCCGCCAAGGCCGCCCCCAAGACCGAGGCGAAGCCCGCCCCGAAGGCGGCGGCACCCAAGGCCGCGGAGAAGGCCCCCGCCAAGCCCGCCGAGAAGGACGCCGAGCCGGAGTCGAAGCAGCTCCGCGGCGCCGCGGCGGCGATCGCGAAGAACATGGACGCCTCGCTGTCCGTGCCGACGGCCACGAGTGTGCGCGCCGTCCCGGCGAAGCTGATGGCGGACAACCGCATCGTCATCAACAACCACCTCAAGCGCACGCGCGGCGGCAAGATCTCCTTCACGCACCTCATCGGGTACGCGATGGTCCGGGCGCTGAAGAACTTCCCGAACATGAACCGGCACTACCAGCTGATCGACGGGAAGCCGTTCGCGGTCACGCCGGAGCACGTGAACTTCGGTCTCGCGATCGACATGAAGGGCAAGGAAGGCGCCCGCACGCTCGTCGTGGCCTCCATCAAGGCCACCGAGAACATGACCTTCATGCAGTTCTGGCAGGCCTACGAGGAGATCGTCAAGAAGGCCCGCAACGGCAAGCTGACCGCCGACGACTTCGCCGGCACCACGATCTCGCTGACCAACCCCGGCGGTATCGGCACCAACCACTCGGTGCCGCGCCTGCAGGCGGGCCAGGGCGCGATCATCGGCGTCGGCGCCATGCAGTACCCGGCGCATTTCGAGGGCACCAGCGAGAAGGCGCTGGTCGACCTCGGCGTCTCGAAGATCATGACGCTGACCTCGACCTACGACCACCGCATCATCCAGGGCGCGGAGTCGGGCGAGTTCCTCAAGCGCATCCACGAGCTGCTGCTCGGCGAGGACGGCTTCTACGACGACGTCTTCACCAGCCTGCGCCTGCCGTACGAGCCGATCCGCTGGGTCGCCGACATCCCGGACGGCCCGGTCGACAAGACCGCGCGCGTGATCGAGCTGATCGACGCCTTCCGCATGCGTGGTCACCTGATGGCCGACACCGACCCGCTGAACTACCGGCAGCGCAGCCACGCCGACCTCGACGTCCTCTCCCACGGCCTGACCCTGTGGGACCTGGACCGCGAGTTCCCGGTCGGCGGCTTCGCCGGCCAGGAGCGGATGAAGCTGCGCGACATCCTCGGCGTGCTGCGCAACTCCTACTGCCGCACCGTCGGCATCGAGTACACGCACATCCTCGACCCCGAGGAGCGCCGCTGGATCCAGGACCGCGTCGAGATCCCGCACGAGAAGCCGGACCCCGCCGTCCAGAAGTACGTGCTCTCGAAGCTCAACGCCGCCGAGGCGTTCGAGACCTTCCTGCAGACCAAGTACGTCGGCCAGAAGCGGTTCTCCCTCGAAGGCGGCGAGACGGCGATCCCGCTGCTCGACACGCTGCTGGACAAGGCCGCCGAGCACGAGCTCGACGAGGTCGTCATCGGCATGCCGCACCGCGGCCGCCTGAACGTGCTCGCGAATATCGTCGGCAAGCCGATCGCGCAGATCTTCCAGGAGTTCGAGGGCAACCTCGACCCGGGCCAGGCGCACGGTTCCGGTGACGTGAAGTACCACCTCGGCGCCGAGGGCAAGTACTTCCGCATGTTCGGCGACGGCGAGACCAAGGTGTCGCTGACCGCGAACCCGTCGCACCTGGAAACCGTCGACCCGGTCCTCGAAGGCATCGTCCGCGCGAAGCAGGACATCCTCGACAAGGGTGGCGAGGGCTTCACCGTCCTGCCTGTCCTCATGCACGGCGACGCGGCCTTCGCGGGCCAGGGCGTCGTGGCCGAGACCCTGAACCTGGCGCTGCTGCGCGGGTACCGCACCGGCGGCACCGTGCACGTCATCGTCAACAACCAGGTCGGCTTCACCACCGCGCCCGAGCACTCGCGGTCGAGCCAGTACGCCACCGACGTCGCGAAGATGATCGGCTCCCCGATCTTCCACGTGAACGGCGACGACCCCGAGGCCGCGCACTGGGTGGCCAAGCTGGCCGTCGACTACCGCCAGGCGTTCCACAAGGACGTCGTGATCGACCTGATCTGCTACCGCCGCCGCGGCCACAACGAGGGCGACGACCCCTCGATGACGCAGCCGGCGATGTACGACATCATCGACACGAAGCGTTCGGTCCGGAAGACCTACACCGAATCGCTGATCGGCCGCGGCGACATCTCCGTCGAAGAGGCCGAAGCCGCGTTGCGCGACTTCTCCAGCCAGCTGGAGCACGTGTTCAACGAGGTCCGCGAGCTGGAGAAGCACCCGGCGAAGGCCAGCCCCTCGGTCGAGGAGGAGCAGCAGGTCCCGGCCAAGGTGCCCACGGCGACCACCACCGAGGTCATCGAGCACATCGGCGACGCGTTCCTCAACGTGCCGGAGGGCTTCACCCCGCACCCGCGGGTCAAGCCGGTCATGGAACGCCGTCACAAGATGTCCCGCGAAGGCGGTATCGACTGGGCGTTCGGTGAGCTGCTCGCCTTCGGTTCGCTGGCCATGGAAGGCCGTCTCGTGCGGCTGTCCGGCCAGGACTCCCGCCGCGGCACCTTCACCCAGCGCCACTCGGTGCTGATCGACCGCAAGACCGGCCAGGAGTACTCGCCGCTGGCCAGCCTCGCCGAGAACCAGGGCCGCGTGATGATCTACGACTCGGCGCTGTCCGAGTACGCGGCGGTCGGCTTCGAGTACGGCTACTCCGTGGCCAACTCCGAAGCGCTGGTGATGTGGGAAGCGCAGTTCGGTGACTTCGTCAACGGCGCGCAGACCGTCATCGACGAGTACATCTCCTCGGGTGAGGCCAAGTGGGGCCAGCTCTCCGACGTCGTGCTGCTGCTGCCGCACGGCCACGAGGGCCAGGGCCCGGACCACACGTCCGGCCGTATCGAG
This sequence comes from Amycolatopsis sp. NPDC058340, assembly GCF_042723975.1. NCBI lineage: Bacteria > Bacillati > Actinomycetota > Actinomycetes > Pseudonocardiales > Pseudonocardiaceae > Amycolatopsis > Amycolatopsis sp. NPDC058340. The sequence goes on from NZ_JBHXIB010000014.1 coordinate 150,073, forward strand.
CGTTTCCTCTCGCTGTGCGCCGAAGGCTCGATGACCGTCGCGGTCCCGTCGACCCCGGCGAACTACTTCCACCTGCTCCGCCGTCACGCCCTCGACGGGGTCAACCGCCCGCTGGTGGTCTTCACCCCCAAGTCGATGCTGCGCAACAAGGCCGCGACCTCGCAGGTCGAGGACTTCACCGGCCAGACGAAGTTCATGTCGGTCATCGACGACGCCGTTGTCGACCCGTCGAAGGTCCGCAAGGTCCTGCTGACCTCGGGCAAGCTGTACTGGGAGCTGGTGGCCGAGCGCGCGAAGCGCGAGGCGAACGACGTCGCGATCGTGCGCGTCGAGCAGTACTACCCGCTGCCGAAGAAGAAGCTGCTGGCGGCGCTGGAGCGCTACAACGGCGCTCCCGCGGTCTGGGTCCAGGAGGAGCCGGAGAACCAGGGTGCGTGGCCGTTCTTCGGCCTGAACCTGCCGCGGAAGCTCCCGGAGGTGTTCTCCGGCCTGGACGTCGTGTCGCGTCGTCCGATGGCCGCGCCGTCGGCCGGTTCGTCCAAGGTGCACGAGGTCGAGCAGAAGGCGCTGATCGCGCGGGCCTTCGACTGATCGCCTGACGTGAGCCGAAAGGGCCCTTCACCACATCCCATGCGGTGAAGGGCCCTTTCGCTGCGTCTGATGCGGGGAAGGCCTCCTTCAGCCGATCGCCTCGGAGGTCGCCCTCGCCATCTTCAGGGCGTTCTCCTTGCACACCGTCTGGTTGACCGTCCCGGACGGGTCGGGGCCGGTCACGATGATCTCGCCCTCGACGTTGCCCTGGTAGAACTTGATCTGGCACTGGCTCGGCGAATCGAGCTTGGTGTGCACGGCTTTGGTGGACTTCGCCATGCTGGGGATGAGCACACCGCCGTCGGTCACGGCGTTCTCGACCCCGGCCTTGGCCCAGGCCTCCCCCGCGCCCGACCCCGGCTCCTTCGACTTCGACAGGTACATCGAAACGGTCGCCGACGGCGCGTTCGGTTCACGCCAGGAGCAGGACGAACGGGTGTAGGTGATCTCGTCGTTCGACGTGCTCGCCGGCTCCTCGCCCTTCGGCGTTTCGAGCGGCGGCAGGTTCCGCACCTTGCTCCCGATCCGCTCGCAGGCGGGCATGGAGGTGTACTTGTCCGGCGGCCCGCTCTTCTTCGACGAAGTCGGTGCCGCGGTCGACGAAGAACCGGAGTCGGACAGCAAGAGGAAGGCCGCGACCCCGCCACCGCCGAGCAGCACCACCGCGCCGATGACGAGCCCGACGATGAGTCCGGTGTTCGATTTCTTGGGCGGCGGCCCGTATCCGGGCTGCGGGTAGCCGGGATAACCCTGCGGTGGATACGGCTGCTGAGGTCCCTGCTGATAGGGCGGTCCGGGCTGCATGCGGAGAGGTTAAAGCCTCACGAAGGTCCTTAGTGGACGAACGCCGCAACTGGGCGCCGAATCACTCTCCGGAGACGGGAAGGCCCCCTTCCCAGCAGGAGGAAGGGGGCCTTCACGTACTCCAGGGGTGGATCAGACGGTCAACGACCAGCTGTTGAGCGAGCCGGTGTCGATCCGGTAGACGTCCTGGACCTTCAGCTTCCACGCGCCGTTCGCGGCCTCGGCCGAGGCGTTGACGGTGTAGGTGGTGTTGATGTTGTCGGACGAGTCGTTGCTCGAACCCTTCAGGCGGTACGAGGTGCCGTCGGGCGCGACCAGGTCGATGACCAGGTCACCGACGTAGGTGTGCGTGATGTTCACCGCGACCTTGGTGCTGCTCGAAGCGTTGCGGGCGCAGTTGGCGACCGTGATCGTGCTGGTCACCGCGGCACCGGCGTCGGGGATGGCGACGACGCCGTTGTTGGTCTGCGTGCCGCACGGGGTCGGCTCGGGGCCGGGGCCGCCCGCGCCGGTGTAGAGCAGCACGTTCGGCGAACCGGTGCCCGGGTTGGTCACCTTGTCCTTGGTGCCGTTGGCGACCAGGGCGTCACGGACCTGCTTCGGCGTGGCCGACGGGTTGGCGGAGGCGTAGAGGGCCGCCGCGCCGACGACGTGCGGGGTCGCCATCGAGGTACCGCTGATGGTGTTGGTGCCGTTGTTCAGCCACGTCGACGTGATACCGCTGCCCGGCGCGAAGATGTCGAGGCAGGTGCCGATGTTGGAGAAGCTCGACCGCGCGTCCGTGTTCGTCGTCGAGCCGACCGTGATCGCCTCCGGCGTACGGGCGGGCGAGGTGTTGCAGGCGTTGGCACCGTTGTCGTTGCCGGCCGCGACGCCGTAGGTGACACCCGACGCGATCGACCGCTGGACGGCCTGGTCGAGGGTCGTCGACGCGCCGCCACCGAGGCTCATGTTCGCGACGGCGGGCTTGACGGCGTTGGCGGTCACCCAGTCGACACCGGCGATGACGCCGGCGGTCGTGCCCGAACCGGAGCAGTTCAGCACGCGGACGGCGACGAGTTTGACGCCCTTGGCCAGACCGTGGGCGGTGCCGCCGATGGTGCCGGCGACGTGGGTGCCGTGGCCCTGGCAGTCCGTGGCGTCGTTGTCGTTGTCGACGGTGTCACGGCCGTGGGTCGCGCGCCCGCCGAAGTCGGGGTGGGTGGTGAGGATGCCGGTGTCGACGACGTACGCGGTGACGTTCGACGCCGTGGTGCTGTAGCTGTACTTCTGGTTCAGCGGAAGGCTCTGCTGGTCGACCCGGTCCAGGCCCCACGACGGCGGGTTCAGCTGGTCCGCCGAGATCGAGACGGTCTGGTTCTGCTCCACGTAGGCGACGGCGGGGTCGGCGGCGACGCGCTTCGCCTGCTTTTCGGTCAGCGCACCGGAGAAGCCGCGGACCGAAGACGCGAAGGTCTTCTCGACCGTGCCGCCGTGGCGCTGGGTCACGCTCTTCGCGGTGGCTTCGACCGACGAGCCGTCCTTCAGCACGACGATGTAGCTGTCCTTGATCGCCTTGTCGCTGCCGGCGTTGACGATCGAACCCTCGGCCGCCGACGCGACGGTGGTTCCGCCCAGCGCCGTCAGCACGGCGACGGCCGCGGCCACACCGAAGGCGGGCAGTCGTCTCTTCAAGGTTCCCAGGGAATTGTTCAAGATATTCCTCCCAGGCAGGGTCGACCCACGGGCATGAAGAAGCCCGCCGGATCGTTGGGGTGACTCAGAGGTGAAGCGCGTTCCACTTAGGAGCGCAGGCTGAGACTAAGTGGCGATTTCACCCTAAGGAAGACCTTGCATTACGGACATCCCGGTAGTAATGGACGTCGCGTCGGCGCAGCTCGGGCACCGTTCAGCCCCCGCCTTTAGTCGCGTTTTGCGCCCGTACGGCCCACGAAGAATTGGGGATCCGCACATCTGGTGGTCGTTTTCCCGTCCTCCCGGCGTTTCACGCCCGTGGAAGTACACACGGATGGCCGCCTACGAAAGTCGTGACGTCGGACGGCGGAAAACGATTTCCATCCTACCTTCGGATGGAGCACACTCGGGCGCATGCTGCTCCGACAGGAAATCCCGGCCGATCGCGAGGCGATCCACGCCGTGCATCTGGCCGCGTTCGCGAAACTCAGTGTCCCGGTGGTCGAGGCGAAACTCGTCGACGAGCTACGAGAGGACGGCGACCTGATCGGCGCACTGTCCATCGTGGCCGAACGCGATGGAAAGGTCGTCGGGCACGTCTGCTGCAGCCCGGCGAAGCTCGGCGGCGACGAGAAGTCGGCGGTCGGTCTCGGTCCGCTCGGTGTCCTGCCCGAGTACCACGCCTCCGGCGTCGGCTCCGCGCTCGTACACGCCGTGCTCGGCGCGGCGGACGCGCTCGGGTACGGCGCGGTGGTCCTGCTGGGCGACCCGAACTACTACTCCCGCTTCGGTTTCGTGCTCGCCGCACAGCACGGGATCACGCCGCCGGTCGCGGAATGGGCGCCGCACTTCCAGGTCCGCACCCTCCGCGCGTACACACCGGAGCTCCAGGGCGAGTTCCGCTACTCGGCCGCCTTCGACCGCCTCTAGCCCCTCCCGCGTTTAGTCCTCTGGATGCGGTCCTTGCGCGTGCAACCACCGCGTTCAGAGGACTAAACGCATGGGGTCAGGCGGGTGCGAGGAGGTTGTTCCGGCGCAGGAACTCCTCGGCGACGTCGAGCGGGTTGCGTTTCTCTTCGCTGAACTGGACGTTCAGCTCGGTCAATTGGTCGGTCGTGAGCGCCGCCGAAACCCGGTTCAGCGCGTCGACCTCCTTCGGTGACAGCGTGCCCTTCGCCGCGAGCGGCACGATGTTCTGCGCGGGGAACATGTTCTTGTCGTCCACCAGCGGCACGAACCCGTTGGCGGCGATCGACGACGACGTGCTGAACAGGTCGGCGACCTGGATGTCGCCGGATTTCAGCGCCGCGACCGTCACCGGGCCGCCGGTGTCGGTCGTGCGGATCTCGGCGAACTCACAGCCGTAGAGCGCCTTGATCTTGTCCTTCCAGCGGCTGCTCCATTGCCCGGGACCGCCGAACACGAGTTCCTTGCAGCGCTTGCCAAGATCCGAGAAGGTCCGGATCCCGGAATCGGCGAGCTCCTTGCGCACCACCAGCAGATCCTTGTCCTCCGCGGGCGCCTGTTCGAGGACTTCGAATCCCGGCGGCAACTTCTTCTTCAGCTGCGCGTAGACGTCCTGCGGCGTGGTCGCCTGCGTGTCCTTGTCGAAGTAGCGCAACAGGTTTCCGCTGTAGTCCGGCACCACCGAGAGCGATTTGTCCTGCAGCGCCTTGACGACGACCTCGCGGCTGCCGACCGGTGGGCGCACGGTCACGTTCTCCGCGCCCGCGTTGCGCAGCGCACCCGCGTAGATCTGGGCCAGCAGAAGGCTTTCCCCGACATCGGACGCGCCGATGATGATGTCCCCGGACGCACCGCCCTCGGCCCCGCCGGCGAGCGGGTTGCCACAACTCGCCGTCAGCAAAGCGATCCCGGCGAACAGCGCCGCCACCCGCCGCCTCATACCTTCGCCTTCTTCCCGCTCGCGGCCTGCGCCAGCCGAACTCCCTTGGGCACCAGAAGCCGTTGAACGCCCGCAAGCGCGAGGTCCAGCACGACGGCGAGCAACGTCGTCAGCAACGCGCCCGCGACCACCTGCGGATAGTCCAAAATGGCCAGTCCGTCGAGCAGGAACCGGCCGAGCCCGCCGAGCCCGACGTAGGCGGCGACGGCCGCCGTCGCCACCAGCTGCAGCACCGAGTTCCGCACCCCGCCGAGCACGAGCGGCAGCGAGATGGGCACCTCCACCTTCCACAACCGTTGCCAGCCGGTCATTCCGATGCCCTGCGCCGCGTCGACCACGCCGTGGTCGGTCGCCTGCAGGCCCGCGTACGTCCCGGCGAGGATCGGCGGGATGGCGAGCACCACGAGCCCGATGATCGTCGAGAGCTCGCTTTCGGTGAAGAGCAGGAACAGGAAGGTCACCAGCCCCAGCGTCGGCAGCGCGCGGATCGCGTTGCCGCCGCTCACCAGCAGCACCGCCCCGCGACCGGTGTGCCCGACGTAGAGGCCGAGCGGGATCGCGATGATCAGCGCGAAGACCAGCGCCAGCGCCGTGTAGCCGAGATGCTGCAGCAGCCGGGCGGGGACGCCGTCCGGCCCCTGCCAGTGGGCCGGGTCGCCGAACCAGTTCAGCACGTCGCCGATCATTTCGCCCCCGCCGTGGTCGCCACCCGGTCCCAGGGTGTGAGGACATTACGCAGGAGGACCAGCAGCAGGTCCACGATCAGCGCGAGCAGCAGCGTCGCGACGATCCCGACGACGATCGGCGAGAAGTACTCCCGCTGGAAGCCGTCGGTGAACAGCACGCCGAGCCCGCCGGTGCCGATCAGCGCGCCGACGCTGACCAGGCTGATGTTGCTGACCGAGGCCACCCGGACGCCCGCCGCGAGCACCGGCACCGAAAGCGGCAGTTCCACGGTGAGGAACCGGCGCGCGGGTTTGTAGCCGATCGCCGTGGCCGCGGCGACGACGTGCGGCGGGACCGCGTCGAGCGCGTCCAGCACCGGGCGCACGAGCAGGGCGGCGGTGTAGATCGTGAGCGCCACGATGACGTTGACGCTGTCGAGGATCTTCGAGCCGATGATGCCGGGGATCACCACGAACAAGGCGAGCGACGGGATCGTGTACAGCAGGTTCGACACGACGAGGAGTACGGAGCACACGGACCGGAACCGGTGGCCGAGCCAGCCCGCCAGCACCGCGATCACCAGGCCCAGCGCCAGCGGGACCAGCGAGAGATAGATGTGGTCGAGCAGATCGCCGAAGAACTGCGACCTGTTGTTGGCACTGCCCAGGTAGCGGCCGAGCTCCGCGAAGAAGTCCCCCATCAGGAACTCAGCGACGGCGCTTCGATCACTTCGAGGACTTGCTGTGCTCTGACCACGCCGAGGACCTTCTGGTCGGCGTCCACCACGACACCGAGGCTCGCGGGCGACGAAAGCGCCGCGTCGAGCGCGCCCCGGATCGGCGACCCCCGGAGGTACAGCGAACCACCGGCGACGAGATCGGTCTCCGCGAGTTCTCCGTCCACAGTGGACCCGGGCCGCAGCCAGCCGCGCGGCTGCCCTTCGGCGTTGACCGCGACCTGCCAGTCGTCGGAGGGGCCGGGGACGGGCTTGCCGACCTCGACCCGATTGACCTCTTCGACGACGATCCCTTCCGCCGAAAGGAAGGAGAGCCCGCGGTAGCCGCGGTCCTTGCCCACGAACGACGCGACGAAATCGTCGACGGGATGCCGCAACACCTCCGACGGCGTGCCGTACTGGGCGAGCACCCCGCCGACGCGGAGCACCGCGATCTTGTCGCCGAGCCGCACGGCCTCGTCGATGTCGTGGGTGACGAACACGATCGTCTTGCCCAGTTGCGACTGCAGGCGCAGCAGTTCGTCCTGCAGTTCCTCGCGGACGATCGGGTCGACGGCGGAGAACGGCTCGTCCATCAGCAGCACCGGCGAATCCGCCGCGAGCGCCCGCGCGACACCGACGCGCTGCTGCTGGCCACCGGAAAGCTGGGCCGGGTACCGCTTGCCGAGTTCCGCGGGCAGGCCGACGGTCTCGAGCAGTTCCGCCGCGCGTTTGCGCGCCTTGCCCTTGTCCCAGCCGGACAGCAGCGGCACGGTGGCGACGTTGTCCAGGACCGTCCTGTGTGGAAAGAGGCCGGCGTGCTGGATGACGTAACCGATGCCGCGGCGCAGCAGGGCCGGGTCGCCGTCGCTGACGTCCTTGCCGTCGAGCAGCACCGTGCCCGAAGTCGGCTCGACCATCCGGTTGATCATCCGCAGCGACGTGGTCTTGCCGCAGCCGGACGGCCCGACGAAGACGGTGATGGTGCCGTCCTCGACGGTGAGGTTCAGGTCGTCGACCGCGACCGTCCCGTCCGGATACCGCTTGGTCACGCCACGGAACTCGATAGTCACGTGTCTCTCCCCATGTCTGGTCGAAAAACCGTAGCCCAGATCCTGCCTGTTGGCACGGTGTCCCAGGAGGCGGGTCACTAGGCTGCAGGCCGTGAGTCTTTCCGTCGATGACGTCCTCGCGGCGCACGGTGTCCACGTGCGACCGCTCCATCAGGTGATTTCCCTGCTCCGGACGGATTGGCGTGACCTCGGCGAGCTGGTCCGCGTCAGCACCGCGCCACGCCGGAGTGTCGAAGACGTCCTGAACGCGCTCGGCGACGACTTGGAGCGGAACGAGTCCCGCTTCCGGCTGGCCCCCGCCGCACGGGAGAAGTACGCGCGCTTCGGGGCACGGGACCGGAAATCCGATCCCGACCTGCTGAAGACCATCACCAGCTACGTCGAAAACGTGCCCGCGCCGCTGGCCGCGCTCGATCACGTGCAGGCGACGCCGGAGACGGTGCTGAACCGGGCGCTGTGGCTGGACGAGCGCTACGACCTCGGCACAGCGAAGCTGCTGTTCCTCGGCGACCACGACCTCACTTCCCTGGCCGTGCGCGCGTTGCGGCCCGACGCGGACCTAACCGTCGTCGATCTCGACGATCGCGTGCTCTCCTACATCGACGAACTCAGTGAGCGGTCCGTCCGCACGCTGCACACGGATCTGCGCGTCGGCCTGCCGCCCTCGGTGACCGGGCGGATGGACCTCGTGTTCAGTGATCCGCCTTACACCCCCGAAGGAATGGGCCTGTTCGCGGCGCGCGGGGTGCAGGCGCTCGCCGAACCCTCGGACGGGCGGTTGCTGCTCGCCTACGGTTACAGCCCGCGCCACCCCGCGCTGGGCGCGCAGGTGCAGCGGGCGCTCGCGACGCTCGGGCTGACCTTCGAAGCGATCCTGCCCGGCTTCAACCGGTACTTCGGCGCGCAGGCGATCGGGAGCGCGGCGGACCTCTACGTCTGCCAGCCGACCGCGAAATCGAAGAAGAACCGCGGTGGCAAGGGGAAGGCCGCGATCTACACGCACGGCCCGCAATCGGTGGAGTCCGCCGGCGCGGCCAAGCCGTCGCTGCTGGAGAAGCTGCACGAGATCGCCACCGAGGGCGGGCTGGCCTTGGAGTCACGGCCGGTGGACTGGTCCGTTTCCGGGCCGGAAGGCGACGCGGTCGCGATGGACCTCTCGGCCGACCCCGGCCCGTGGCTGCTGCGGACCCTGCTGGGCACCAACGCGCGGCGGCTGGCACTGCTGGTCCCGAACTCGCATCCCGATCTGACGAACGCCGAGGCGCAGGGCGCGCTTAACCGGCTGGTCGGGGCGAAGTACAAGCTGCGGTTGCTGCGGAGCACCCCGGACAACCGGCACGCCGTCGTCGTCGCGGACGCCGTCGAGCACCAGGAGGAGCTGCTGACCAGGGCGCACGCCCGGCTGGCGAACGTCTCGCTGGACGTCCCGCCGGAGCTGACGGACGCACGGCTGATCGACCTGCCGCGGCACCGGCTGGCGGAACTGCTCGCCTGAGGCGCGTGTCATCGGAACTTCATGGGCCGTGCCTAGTTTCGGTTCCATGAACCAGCCGTACGGGTTCGCCGATCCACCCGGGTACCCGCCGCACCGCCCCAAGACCAGCGGCCTCGCGATCGCCACGCTCGTACTGGGCCTGGCCGGTTGCTTGGCGCTGCCGTTGCTCCCCGCGATCATCCTGGGCATCATCGCGCTCACTCAGACCGGTCCGGGGAAACAGTCCGGCCGGGGCCTGGCGATCGGTGGCCTCGCGGCCGCCGGATTCTGGGCTGTCGGCTGGGTCGCCCTGCTCGGGAACACCATGGGGAGCCCGGACCTCGACACCGCGAGCCCACCGAGCGCGAGTTGCGCGACCCCGCCGCCCGGCCACGCCAACATCTGCACGTTGAAGCCGGGAGATTGCCTGCAGCAGCCCGTGGCCTCCGTCACGAGCGTCGAACTCGCCGCGTGCGGGAACCCGCACGCCACCGAAGTGATCGGAGCCTTCACCGCGTCGGACGGTCCCTGGCCCGACCGCGCGGAACTGAAAGCCGAAGCCTTGACCCACTGTCAGCGGATCATGGCGAAGAACGTGGACAGTCCTCGGCTCAACTCGGAAGGCGTCTACACCGACCTGGGCTACCTGAAGCCGGATCGCGAGCCCTGGAAGCACGGTGTGCGCACCGTCTTCTGCACGCTCAACTCGCCCGGCTCACAGCTGACCGGTTCCACCCTCGTCCCCGGCGCCGACCTCGCCGTCCCGACCGGCTGACGTGCGCAACCCCCGGACGCCAGGAACGGTCCTTTCCTTGCGAATTTCGCAAGGAAAGGACCGTTCATAGCGCTTGAGCGAGCGTGAAAGGGACCGTCACACCACGCCGTCGGCCTCAGCGGCCTTCGCGACCGCGGCCGCCACCTCGGGCGCGACACGCGGGTCCAGCGGGCTCGGGACGATCCGGTCCGGGCCGAGGTCGTCCTGCGCGACGGCGAAGATCGCTTCGGCCGCCGCCAGCTTCATGTTCTCCGTGATCGCCCGCGCGCCGGAGTCCAGCGCGCCGCGGAAGACGCCGGGGAACGCCAGCACGTTGTTGATCTGGTTCGGGAAGTCGCTGCGCCCGGTCGCCACGATCTTGGCGTACCGCGACGCCACGACCGGGTGAACCTCCGGGTCGGGGTTGGACAGCGCGAACACGATCGCGTCGTCGGCCATCCCGGCCAGCAGGGTCTCGTCGATGGTCGCCCCGGACAGGCCGAGGAAGACGTCGGCGCCCTTCAGCGCCTCACCGAGGCCGCCGCGCAGACCGGCCGTGTTCGTGGTCTCGGCGAGCTTCTGCTTGATCGGGTTCAGGCCCTCGCGGCCGGAGTGGATGATGCCGCGCGAGTCGAGCACGGTGACGTCCGCGACGCCGGCGTTCTGCAGGATCCTGGCGCAGGCCACACCCGCCGCGCCCGCTCCCGAGACGACCACGCGCTGGCCGGAGATGTCCTTGCCGAGGACCTGGTTCGCCCCGCGCAGCGCGGCCAGCGTGACGATCGCCGTCCCGTGCTGGTCGTCGTGCATGACAGGGCAGTCGAGGGCCTCCTTGAGCCGGTCCTCCAGCTCGAAGCAGCGCGGCGCCGAGATGTCCTCCAGGTTCACCGCGCCGAACGACGGGCGCAGCCGGACCAGGGTCTCGATGATCTCGTCGACGTCGGTGGTGTCGAGCACCAGCGGGATCGAGTCGAGCCCGCCGAAGGTCTTGAACAGGACCGACTTGCCCTCCATGACCGGCAGCGAAGCGCTCGCGCCGATGTCACCGAGGCCGAGCACCGCCGTACCGTCGCTGACCACCACGACCAGCCGGTCCGCCCACGTGTACCGCTTCGCCTTGGCCGCGTCCTCGGCGATCGCCCGGCTCACCTTCGCCACCCCAGGCGTGTACGCGACCGAAAGGTCACGGGGCGAGGAGATCGGTCGCGTGGCGGCGACGGAGAGCTTGCCGCCCTCGTGCCCCTCGAAGATCTCGGTGTCCGTCACTGGCGTGGTCATCGTGGTGGTTCCCGTCATTGCATCCGCCGTGTCTAAGGACGGCGAAGTCTCGATTCGAGCGAAGGTCATTGGAATTCTCCTGGGACTGCGAGCGGGGGAACTGGCCGGTGAGCAGGCCAAAACTGGGCATGGCCCGGCCACCTGGGGTAACTCGTCCTCCGACACGGCAGCCCAGCGCGGTAGCGCCGGCCTGTCGGCGAAGCGTCCAATCGGCCATCGGTGCCGTGGGTGTGGCGACGGCCGCGGACGCAGCGGTCGGATCATTGTGACAGGCGTGCGGACCAGTGTGCCCCTCTGGTGCGGTTGATGTCACAAACCGGCCCGTCTTTCCGCAGTTCAAAGGAGGTTTCGCAAGACGTCCATCCGGTTTGGGAAGGGCTCGTTAGCATTGGGGACATGCAAGCCAGGCGCCTCAGCATCCCCGACTGTTTCGAGTTCACCCCGCGGGTTTTCCCCGATCACCGCGGCCTGTTCGTGGCGCCGTTCCAGGAAGAAGCGTTCGTCGAAGCGGTCGGGCACCGGCTCCGGCTCGGGCAGACCAACACCAGCGTCTCCCGCCGCGGGTCCATCCGCGGCGTGCACTTCGCGGACACCCCGCCCGGGCAGGCGAAATACGTGTACTGCCCGAGCGGTTCGCTGCTCGACGTCATCGTGGACCTCCGGGTCGGCTCGCCCACTTTCGGTGAATGGACGTCCGTGCTGCTCGACAGCTCCGAGTACAAAGCGGTCTACATCGCCGAAGGCCTCGGCCACGCCTTCATGGCGCTCGAAGACGAAACCGTCATGGCGTACCTCTGCTCCGAGCCGTACAACCCGGCGGGCGAGCACGGCGTCAACCCGATGGACGCCGACCTCGCGCTGCCCTGGCCCCAGGACATCGAACCCGTCGTGTCCGAAAAGGACACCGCGGCGCCCTATCTGAAAGAGGCCAGGGAGCAGGGGCTGCTGCCGCGCTACGACGACTGTGTGGCGTACTACGAGAAGCTGCGCGCGGCGAACTGAGCTAGCGCGCCACGTCCTCCGCCAGTACCCGGTCCACGTTCCGTTCCGCCAGCGCGGTGATCGTGACGAAGGGGTTCACCCCGGTGCTGCCCGGGATCAGCGATCCGTCGGTGACGTAGAGGTTCGGGTAGCCCTTCACCCGGCCGTACAGGTCGGTGGCCTCACCGAGCACCAGACCACCCAGCGGGTGATAGGTGAACCGGTTCTCGAACGACCGCGTATCCCCGAACAGGTCACTGCGGTAGATCGTGCGATTCGCCCGGTTGACCTTGTCGAACAACGACTTCGCCGCGTCGATCGACGGCTTTCCCTGCGAAGCGCGCCACTGGAGCCGCGCGGAGTCACTCGCGGCGTCGTAGGTGAAGTGGCCGCGTTCGGGGTTCTTCGTGATCGCGAGGTACAGGCTCAACCAGGTCTCGACCCCGGCGGGCACCGGCGCGACCTCGGCGAAGACCGGGTTCACCGGGTCGTCCCACGCGTCGATGCCGAGCGCGGGCATCCCCGACTGCAGCGATCCGCCGAGATCCCACGCGTGGTTGGCGCGGCCCAGCATCACGTTGCCGTTGGTGCCCCAGCCGCGCCCGACCGCGTCGTTCAGTCCGGGCAGCGTCCCGGTTTCCCGTGCCCGCACGAGCAGTTCCGTCGAACCGAGGCTGCCGGCGCCGAGGAACAGGTACTTCGCGCCGAGCTGCTTCCTCGCCACGATCGCGCCGTCTTCGGCGGTCTCGTGCACGGTGAGGACATACGTGCCGTCGGTCTGCCGGGTGATCCCGCGGACCTCGTGCAGCGTCTTGATGGTCACCTTCCCGGTGCCCAGCGCGGCCGCGAGATAGGTCTTGTCGAGGGACCGTTTGCCGTGGTTGTTTCCGTAGATGACCTCGGACGCGAGCGCCGACCTCGGCACCGTGCCCGCTTCTTCCCGTTTCATGTACTCGAAGTCGTAAACGCTGGGCACGAAAACCGTCTTGAGTCCCGCGCGCGCCGCGGCCTTCCGTGACACCCTCGCGTAGCGATAGGAACGGCAGGTTTCGAACCAGTGCGGGTCGATGTGGTTCACGCCGAGGGCCTGGTTGGCCCGCGGAAAGTACTTCCCGTACATCTCGTCCGCGTCGACGGCGGGCAGGATCTCCTCGAAGTACGACCGCTTCGGTGTCACGGCCATCGCGCCGTTGACCAGCGAACCGCCGCCGACGCCGCGTCCGACGTAGACGGACATGTCGCCGTGGCTCACCCGGTCGAGGACGCCGGGATACCGCCCGATGTCCCGGTTCGCCAGGTCCATCCAGAGAAACGACGCGAGCGGGGCCTGCGTGCGGTTCTTGAACCATGCGGCGCGGCGGTCCGGCCGGAGCATGTCGCAGAAGACCTTGCCGTCCGGCCCGGGGTCGGCCCACAGTTTGCCCATTTCGAGCATGACCGTGGGGATCCCCGCTTCGCCAAGGCGGAGCGCGGTGACCGCGGCGCCGTAGCCGGTGCCGACGACCACGGCGGTCGAGAAACCCTGGGACGTTTCTTCGGCCTGTGCGGTGGAAATCGTGGTCAGCCCGAGAGCGGCGGCGGAGTTGAGCGCGGTGTACCCGAGGAACTTGCGGCGCGACAGTGGGGACATGGGCCGATGATCGCCCGCTGTCCGAGCCGCCTTCAAGAGCGAATCCGAAGCCGATTCGCGTCAGCTGGGTAAACACCGTTTATTTTCACTCGAACGTGGTGATTCAGGGGTCCCTTGGGTGGTGTCCCCGATGTGGCCCAAACCGGCACAGACCACTCTTTCGAGGCATGAGACGTCTTCTCGCCGCGACCGCGGCCGCACTGTCCGCAGCCGCCCTCTTCGCCTTCCCCGCCCACGCCTCCGCGACGGCGTTGCCCGGCTTCGACTTCTCCGCCTGCCCCGCTCCGCCCGCCGACGCCGACCCCGGCACATGGCGTTGCGAAGCCTTTGTCGCCCAAGGAGCCCTGACCATCGGCGATCGCGAGATCCCGCTCGGGGAGATGCGGCTGACGTTCTCCGAAGGCGAAGTGGACGGGAAATACGCGCAGGTGTTCGGGGAACTGCGGCACGCTCCGGCCCGGATCCGCGGCACTTTCGGCGCGACCTTGCAGCTGAAGTACGGCGGCTACTCGGACTTCCAGTCGAACGACGAGCGCCGCGGCGAGCTGGACCTCTACGCCTCCCTGCGGCATCCCTTGCTGCCCAAGGAATGCGCGATCGGCACCTTCGGCGCGCCGCTGCATTCGGTGGTCAAGGATGATCCCGCGGTGCCGTTCGAGGTGATCTCCAGGAACCCGACGACGGTGAGGTTCGGCGTCGTCGACTCGCAGCTCGCCCTGCCGCGCACGACCGGCTGCGGCCCGCTGGCGCGAGTGGCCGACGAACTGCTCGGCCTACCGTCGGCGAGCGGGCGGAACACCTTCAAGATGGCGACCTACGTGCAGTTCAAACCCCTCTGACCCCCGCATTTCGTCCTCTGAATGCGGATGGCCGCGATCGGCAAGTCGCGTTCCGATGCCGCTGGTGGAGCCGACGTCGGCGAGCGGGGAAGATTCCGGACGTTCAGCGTCCCGAATCTTCCCCGCCCACGACTTTGTCAAGGTGTTCGGTGACGCGATCGAGGAATACCCTTAGCGAGCTCAAGGTGACCACCTCGTCGGGCGCGAAGTAGACACACGGGGGCTTTTCCACTTCGGGGTCGTAGGCCATCACTGTGACCAGCGCGTCACCCGGCAAGCCCGCTCCGGCCCACGAAGTCGGAGCCGGGCGCACCTCACTCAACTCGTAGACCCAAGCCTCGTCGCCGTCCAGACGGGTCGCCTGAAAACAAAGCGTTTCGTCGCCGTCCTCGAACACTTCGATCGCCATGCCGGAAGCTTGTCACCGATCGGCGGGGACGCGCCTACTTCTTCTTGGTCACCCAGATGGTGATGGTCGCGGTCACGACGGGTTTCCCGTTCGTGTCCGTGATCGTCACCGGCACGGGGAGCTCGAAACCCTCGTCGCCGAATTCCGGCAACTCCGGCAGCTCGGCGACGGCACGCAGGCTCGTCTCGGCCTTCGCGACGTACGCGACCGTCATGCCCTTGGGCAGCCACCGATGCGTCGTCGGCACGGTCGCCTCGGCGAGCATGCCCATCGCGATCTCGGCGAGGTTGCAGGCCGCGATCGCGTGAAAGGTCTTGATGTGGTTGTAAACACCCCACCACTTCGGGGCCGTCACCTCGCACCGGCCGGGACGCAGGTCGCGCACCGACGGGAGCACCGTCCGGAAGTACGGCACACGCAGGCACATCGCCGCCGAGAACAGCTGTTTGCCGACCGGCTTGCCCGCCAGCCGGTTCCACATCGCGTAGGTCGGATTCTGCGCCATCACGGTCTCCTCATCATGTTACTCACCAGTAGCATAACCGGACGGCAGGCTATATTCGCAACGTGGCACATCGGCTCTTCCTCCTCCGGCATGGTCAGACCGAGTGGTCCGTCAACGGACGGCACACCGGACGCACCGACATCCCGCTCACGGCCGCCGGCGAGGGCCAGGCCCGCGCGGCGGGTGGCACCCTGCGCGCGGTTCTCGGCGGCAGCCCGGCACTCGTCCTCTCCAGCCCCCGCGCCCGCGCGCTGCGGACGGCCGAACTGGCCGGCCTGCGCGTCGACGAGGTCACCGAAGAGCTGTCCGAATGGGACTACGGCGACTACGAAGGCGTCACGACGCCGACGATCCGCGAGACCGTTCCCGGCTGGACGGTCTGGACGCATCCGATTCCCGGCGGCGAGAGCGCGGAAGACGTCAACGCCCGCGCGGACAAGCTGATCGAACGCGTCCGCGAACCGCTCGGCGAAGGTGACGTGATCCTGGTCGGCCACGGGCATTTCAGCCGCGTCCTGGTCGCGCGCTGGATCGGCCTCCCGTCGACGGCGGGCGTCCACTTCGGACTCGACCCGGCCGGCGTCGCGGTACTCGGCGACGAACGCGGCGAGCCGCAGATCGAACACCTCAACCTGCTCCCCACGACGGAGGACTAGTGGCCGACGACCGTATCCGGCGTATCCGCGAAGAAGACGTCGACGCCGTCGTCCGGCTCGTCTACGACCTCGCCGAGTTCGAGCGCGCCCCGGACGAGTGCCACCTCACGCCCGAGCAGCTGCGCGCCGCGCTGTTCGGCGAGGCGCCGGCCCTGTTCGGGCACGTCGCCGAGGTCGGCGGCGAGATCGTCGGCTACGCGCTCTGGTTCCTCAACTTCTCCACCTGGCGCGGCGTGCACGGCATCTACCTGGAGGACCTCTACGTCCGCCCCGAACAGCGCGGCTCCGGCCTCGGCAAGGCGCTACTGGCCACCCTCGCGGCGGTCTGCGTCGAGCGCGGCTACGCCCGGCTCGAATGGTCGGTGCTCAACTGGAACCCGGCGCAGGGGTTCTACAAGTCACTCGGCGCGGTGCCGATGGACGAATGGACCGTCGACCGCCTCACCGACGAACCCCTGAAGGCGCTCGCCGCCCAGATCTAGCGTGATCAGAGCCGGATCTCGCGTGATCAGACACGTGACTCGCGTGATCGGGCGCCGCACTCGAAGATCCGGCTCCAATCACGCGAGTTCCGGCTCTGATCACGCGAGTGCGGAGTCAGGAGTCGCGCTCTTCGCGCTCACGACGGGCCGCACGACCCGCGGCACCGTCCCGCTCGGCGGCTTCCTCTTCGGTCTCGCCTTCCTGCATCCCGAGCGCCCACGCGCGGGAAGGGCGGCGGAACAGCAGCACGATGACGGCGACACCGACCAGCCCCAGCGGCACTCCCCACAACGGCTGCCCGGACGGGCCCGCGCCGTACCAGCCGACGCCCACCAGGATCAGCGCGACGACCACGCCGGGCGACCTCGCCCACGTCTTCCCCATCATCAGCCCGGCCGCGCAGGCCAGCGTCCCGGCGGCGAGGACGAGGTAGTAGGCGACTTCGGCCAGGAGGTTCTCCGGTCCGGCCCGGCCGTTGACCAGGAGCAGGATCGCGAACACGATCAGGGCGAGCCCCGGCAGCGCGGTGACGGCGCCGGCGAGGCGGACTTCACGGGGCGCGGGCGAGAGCTTGTCGGCGATGGACACGGCGAAACAGCCTTCCAGGCTTCCGGACACGGCGCCCCACCAGGGCGGGTCACCGTACGTGAGCACTTTCGATCGTATGCCACCCGGTCGGCCGGTTTCCCCTCGCCGCCGCATGGGAAGAATTGGAAGTGTCGTCGATGAGCGGGCGGTCGGCCCGGGTGCACTTGTCACGACGCGCGAGAGCCGCCGGCGATGAGGAGGAACGCCCGCCACAGGGGTCATACGGTGCTGCTTCGAGGACGCACGGGCCACTGAGCTTCGCGTCACCTGACGCTCCCCTCTTCGGGCCGAAGGGGCTTACCCTGCGGTATGTGCGTGCCATCCTCGTCGTGAATCCCCAGGCCACCTCGACCACCGCCGGTGGCCGTGACGTGCTGGCGCACGCACTGGCCAGCCAGGTCAAACTCGACGTGGTGGAGACCGACTACCGCGGCCACGCGATGGCCGTGGCGCGGTCCGCCGCCCGCGACGGGATCGACCTGGTGGTCGCCCACGGCGGCGACGGCACGGTCAACGAGGTCGTCAACGGTCTCCTCGCGGACTCCGACGGCGATCCGGCGCGGGTCGGCGACGTCCCCATGCTCGGTGTCGTACCGGGCGGCTCGGCGAACGTCTTCGCCCGCGCGCTCGGGATCGCGCACGATCCCGTGGAAGCCACCCATCAGCTCCTCAACGCCATCGAGAACGACCGAAGCCGCAAAGTCGGCCTCGGGATCGCCGACGGCCACTGGTTCACCTTCAACGCCGGCATGGGCTGGGACGCCGACGTCGTCGGCCGCGTGGCCAAGCGCCGGGGCAAGCAGACCACCGCGGGGCTCTACCTGAGGGCCGCGGTCGCGTCGCATCTGCGGCCGCCGCTCGGCCGTCCGCCCCTCACGGTCCGCATCCCGGGTGAAGAGCCCACCGAAGTGCTGACCGCTTTCGTGTCGAACACCGATCCGTGGAGCTACCTGGGCGACCGCCCCGTCCATCTGAACCCGGACAGCTCGTTCGACACCGGACTGGGCCTTTTCGCGTTGAGCGGTCTGGGATTGCCCACCGTGTTCAAGCATGTACGGCAGGCATTGCTCACTAAGAGCGATCAATGCGGGCGACGTCTCCTTCGTCACGATGACCTGCCGATGATCCGCATAGACGCTGCTGAACCGGTAAACTTCCAGGTGGACGGCGACCTCGTCGGCCAGCGGAAGAGGGTGGAGTTCTTCAGCGTCCCGGAAGCACTGACGGTAATCGTCTGACGACCGGACCGCTGATCGCCTGCGGCAAAGTACGAACTGCCGCTCATCGACGCAGAACCTCCGCTCACCGCATCGGCCTTCCCATCGGAAGGCCGTTTCGGAACGAAACCGCAGGTCAGAAGCGTCGCTCGGCCGGGTGAGCTGACTCACCGATCTTCAGAAAACCCTTGTCGAAACGGGTGCTTCGTGAAAGCATTCACAAGCACCCAAAAAAACGACCGCCATGACGACTATGGCGCGGAGTACCGCGCCGTTATGAAGGAGCTCAGAAACATGGACTGGCGCCACGACGCGGCCTGCCGAGACGAGGACCCCGAGCTGTTCTTCCCCGTGGGAACCAGCGGTCCTGCTCTGTCGCAGGTAGCGCAGGCGAAGGCCGTGTGCCACCGCTGCACCGTCGCTTCCGACTGCTTGGCCTGGGCATTGGCCAGCGGGCAGGACGCAGGCGTCTGGGGCGGGATGAGCGAGGACGAGCGACGGGCCCTGAAGCGCCGTCGTACGCACATCGGCACGCGTACCTCCGCCTGAGTCTTTCGGACTCAGCACGCTTCATCGCATTACTCACAACTGAGCAAGACCCCAAGCTTCGGGAAACTCCCGCGGCGCAGTGGCCGTATGGCCGTGCGCTGCGAGGTGACACGTACCCGACTTGAGCTTAACAAGCGAGGCCGACACGCCCCCACGGGGGTACGGCTTCAGCGGACTTTTCCCAAGTCCTCCCGCGGAACCGTTACAGGGCCGGCGCCACTTCTCTTCGGGCGCCGGCCCTAAAACGTGTCCGGGTGGGACTGTCCTTTGAGGACGATCAAAAGGGACAGTCCACTCCAGACCCGTGACACCGGAATTCACAGACGTCGGGACAACGGGATCCGCAGCGCCGCTTCGGTGCCCACCCGGCGGGCGCCTTCTTCGGAATCCCCGCGCAGTCCCCGGATCGACAGCGATCCGCGCAGTTCCGACTCCACGAGGGTCCGCACGATCTGGAGCCCGAGGCCGTCGCTGCGTTCCAGCGAGAACCCCGACGGCAGCCCGCGCCCGTTGTCGCGGATGACGACGTCGAGCCAGCGCGCCGAGCGCTCCACCTCGAGTTCGACCTTGCCCGGCCGTCCGTCGGGGAAGGCGTGCTCGATGGCGTTCTGGACCAGCTCGGCGAGCACCATCACCAACGGCGTCGCGATCTCGGCGACGACGACGCCGAACGAGCCCGTGCGCGAAAGCCCGACCTGCGATTCGGCGGTCGCGACCTCGCCGACCATCGGGAGGACGTTGTCGAGCAGCTTGTCGAGATCGACCCGTTCGTCCACCGAGATGGACAGCGCCTCGTGCACCATCGCGATCGACGAGACCCGGCGCACGGATTCGCCGAGCGCGAGCCGCGCCTCCTCGCTGGACGTGCGGCGCGACTGGAGCCGCAGCAACGCGGCGACGGTCTGCAGGTTGTTCTTCACCCGGTGATGGATCTCGCGGATGGTCGCGTCCTTCGACAGGAGGGCACGGTCACGGCGCTTCACCTCGGTGACGTCGCGCACCAGCACCAGCGCGCCCGCGGGCTGCCCGGCGGGCCGCAGCGGCAGCGCACGGAACAGCACGACGGCGCCGCGCCGCGAGTCCGCTTCCGTCCGGCTGCTGGGCTTGCCGTCGAGCGCCTCGATGATCCGGTGCGACACCTCGGTCGCGTCGAACGGGTCGCGGATGAGCGACCTGGTCAACGGCGCGAGACGCTGGCCGACGAGGTCGGATTCGTGCCCCATCCGGTGATAGGCCGACAACCCGTTCGGGCTGGCGAAGACCACGGTGCCGGTCGGGTCGAGGCGGATGAGACCGTCGCCGACCCGCGGACTGGTGTGCGTGTCCGTCTGGTTCCCCGGGCTGGGGAAGGTGCCGTCGACGATCATCTGGCACAGGTCGCCCGCGCTGCCGAGATAGGCGATCTCGAGCGGGCTCGGCACCCGCGAGGCGGCCAGGTTGGTCTCGCGGCTGAGGACGGCGATCACCGTGCCGCCGAACACCACCGGGATGGCCTCGCGCCGCATCGGCAGGTCGCGGTACCAATGCGGGTCCTCTTCGCGGCAGATCCGCACCTCGCGGCTCGCCTTGGCCAGCTGCGGATGCTCGGCCTCGGTGAACCGGGAGCCGACGACGTCCTCCGGATGGGCCGTCGGCGCCGTCGTCGGGCGCGCGTGCGCGACACACACGTAGTCGCCGCCGTCGGGCTGCAGCTCCTCCGACACGGCGACCCAGAGCAGGAAGTCGGCGAAGGACAGGTCGGCGAGCAGCTGCCATTCGGCGACCACGGTCTGGAGATGGTCCGCGGCTTGACCGGACAGGCCGGTGTTCTCCGCGAGCAGATCGGAAAGGGTGGACACGTCCCCATCCAAGCAGGGTGAGGGCCGCATGACACACTGGAGAGGTTGACCCTGGCCCAGCGGTGTCGTATCACCCCGCGCGGGCCACTCGGACGAGGAGTGAAACATGTCGAAGCGCGCCCGCAAGCGTCGCGACCGTAAGAAGAACGGCGCGAACCACGGCAAGAAGCCCAACTCCTGATCATCGATCAGACGACGAAGGCCCCCGTACCGATCCGGTACGGGGGCCTTCGTGTGTCCTTGGGCACTACTCGAACGTCTGCTCGATCTTGACCTCGGTGCGCTCGATGGTGATCGAGCCCTTGGCCTGCACGGTCTGGCGGATCGAGGCCCGCAGCCGGGACTTGAGGTCGTCCGGCGCGTGGTCGCCACCGCATTTGCGGGCGAGCAGCTGCTTGATGTGCTCGTCGATGCCGTATTCCTCGAGGCACGGCGGGCAGTCCTCGATGTGCTTGCGCAGGGCGGCGTCGCGCTCGGCGCTGCACTCCTTGTCCAGCAGCAGGTAGATGTCGGCGAGGGCTTCCTCGCACCTGACCTTGTCGTCCGCTCCGGCGCAGTAGTCCTCGTTCATCGCCCCGCCACCTCCTGCTGTTTGCCCGCGCGGATGAAGCCGCGCTCACGCGCGACGTCGGCGAGCAGGTCGCGGAGCTGGGCGCGGCCGCGGTGCAGCCGGGACATCACGGTGCCGATGGGCGTGTCCATGATCTCGGCGATCTCCTTGTACGCGAAACCTTCGACATCGGCGAGGTAGACCGCGAGGCGGAACTCCTCGGGCAGCTTCTGCAGCGCTTCCTTGACGTCGGCGTCGGGCAGGTTGTCCATCGCCTCGACCTCGGCCGAGCGCAGCCCGCTGGAGGTGTGGCTCTCCGCCTTGGCGATCTGCCAGTCGGTGATCTCCTCGGTGGGCTGCTGCACCGGCTGGCGCTGACGCTTGCGATAGCCGTTGATGTAGGTGTTGGTGAGGATGCGGTACATCCACGCCTTGAGGTTCGTACCCGCCTTGAAGGACGCGAAGGCCGCGTACGCCTTCAGGTACGTCTCCTGGACGAGGTCCTCGGCATCGGCGGGATTCCGGGTCATCCGCATGGCGGCCGAGTACAGCTGGTCGAGCAGGGGCATCGCGTCCCGCTCGAAGCGCTCGGCCCGCGCGGCCGCCTCTTCGGCGTCCGTGCCCGTGTCCGGCGCGGGATTCTGCGTGCTCGGCAAACCGTTCCCTTCCCGATCGGCGTCGATGCGCTTGTGCGCATGAGACGCCGACGAGTTTACGCGCGGACGGATCACCTGGCCGCCCGGCGTGCGCGGGATCAGGATTCGGGGAGCTTCGAGTGTGGTGGACACGTGCCTTCCAACAGTGAGGCCCGGCCGGGCATTCCCGGCACGCTCGTAGACTCCGCCCATGGCAGGCAAGGGAACCCCGGCGACGGCGCTGCTGGCGAAGCAGAAGGTGGCGCATGCTCTGCACGCCTACGACCACGATCCGCGGGCCGAGTCGTACGGCCTCGAAGCCGTCGAAGCGCTGGGGCTCGACCCCGCGCGCGTGTTCAAGACACTCGTCGCCGAGGTCGACGGGAAACTGACCGTCGGTGTGGTCCCGGTCACCGGCCAGCTGGATCTGAAGGCACTGGCGGCCGCCGCGGGCGGGAAGAAGGCGAAGATGGCCGACCCCGCCGCCGCGCAGCGCGCGACGGGATACGTGCTCGGCGGGATCTCGCCGCTCGGGCACCGGAGCAGGCTTCCGGTGGTGGTCGACTCGTCGGCGGAGAAGTTCGAGACCGTGCACTGCTCGGCCGGCAGGCGGGGGCTGGAGGTCGAACTCGCGCCCGGCGATCTGGTGCGGCTCACCGGTGCCGTGGTCGCCCCCATCGCGGGCTGACCCCTCCCGCGTTTCGTCCTCTGAATGCGGTAGGTCGCGTGACCGCCGGGACGGCACACGTGATCAGACGGACGACACGCGTGACTGGACGGACGACACGCGCCTGCGGCCGGTCTGCCGCGTGTCGTCCGCCTGGACACAGGTGACGTCCGTCCGATCACGTGTGACGTCCGTCCGATCACGCGAAACCGCCCGATCGCGGACCCGAATCGCCACTCACGACCACCCTGTCCTCCCGCGTTTCGTCCTCTGAATGCGGTAGTTGCACGCGCAAGGACCGCATTCAGAG
>NZ_JBHXIB010000015.1:0-160966 GCF_042723975.1 Amycolatopsis sp. NPDC058340
TGGTGCCGAAGTACGCGGCCGCGGTCGAACTGCTCTTAGCCTCTTTAGTGTAATGGACGGTTCTAACCGTCCTTACCACTCACGAGGCCGCGCAGGAAGAGGTCGATGGCGAACTCGAAGCGTTCCTGCGCGGTCTCCGCGGTGAAGTACTCACCCGCGGCCAGCAGGTTCGGGAAGGCGCCGGGCGGGAACGACGTCATGTACTCGACCATCCGCTTGCCGCGTTCCTCCTGTTCGGCCAGGTCGATGTCGCCGTGTTGCCAGCCCGCGCCTTCGTAGGCGAAAGCCTTGGCGTAGAGCCATAAAGCGTCGGCTGCGAACAGGGCCCGCTTGAGGTCGAGGCCGCCCGCGCGCAGCACCGCGAGCATCGCTTCGGCCTGTTGCAAGGCGTTCGCGCCTACCGGGACCGGGATCGCCCACGCGATCTTGGCGATCCCGGGGACCGACGTCAGCGCGCGAACGTTGTCGCGCAGCAGCTCCTTCGCCTGTTCGACCCAGCGATCCGGGTCGGGTGCGGGGAACGGGCCGAAGGCGAGGACGTGGTCGACCATCAGCTCGTGGAGCTCTTCCTTGTTCGCCACGTGGGCGTAGAGCGACGCCGGACCGGTCTCCAGCGCCTGGGCCACGCGCCGCATGCTCACCGCCTCCAGCCCCTCGGCGGCGAGGAGGTCCAGTGCCGTCTTCACCACGAGCTCCTGGGA
The DNA here is from genome assembly GCF_042723975.1 of Amycolatopsis sp. NPDC058340. NCBI lineage: Bacteria > Bacillati > Actinomycetota > Actinomycetes > Pseudonocardiales > Pseudonocardiaceae > Amycolatopsis > Amycolatopsis sp. NPDC058340. The sequence goes on from NZ_JBHXIB010000015.1 coordinate 702, forward strand.
CAGCACGGGTTTCTCGGCGCGACGCCGGGGCCTGCTCACTTCGTTCGCCTCCTGATCCGGGGTTCGCCGGGAACTCTACTTGACGCGAACACCGTTCGCCTGTAGAACGGTGTTCGTTAAACGAACAGCGTTCGTCAACTGGAGGAAATCATGACCGGACGACAGACCGAAGTCCTCGCCGTGCTGGGCAAGCTCGCCGACGCGTGGAATGACGGCGACGCGGCCGCGTACGCGTCGCTCTTCACCGAAGACGCCGACTACGTGACCTTTTTCGGGATGAACATGCCCGGCCGGGCGATGATCGAAAGCGCGCACCGGTCGCTGTTCGAGGGGCCGCTGAGGGGATCGAAGCTGCAGGCGGGCGGCGGCGAGCCCAAGGTGCGGTTCGTCCGGCCGGACGTCGCGATCGTCGTGTCCGGCGGCGGGTCGTCGCTGTCGGGAGGGAAGCCGGAGCCGGGCCGTGAATCGACGCTGACGTACGTGCTCGTGGAGGAGTCCGGCGGCTGGCGCGTCGCGTCGTTCCAGAACACCCGGGTGAGCGATCCGGCCGCGAAGGCTTCGTGAGAGCTCCTGGTCGATATCTCCGGTGTGGTCCGCGTTCCGCTTTGATCGGATGATGGGAGACCTACCCCGTCCCGGCGGCGGGAGGCGTACCCTCGGTTAGGTTCACCTAACCAAGGAAAGGGAGTGTGCATGGCCGAGGCGCGGAGGGCGGTGTCGGCGATCCCGTTGCGTGTGCTGCGCACCGAGCGGATCACCCCGCATATGGTCCGGATCGTCGCCGGGGGCGAAGGGATCGCCTCGTTCCGGCCCAACGACTTCACCGACGCCTACGTCAAGGTGCACTTCCGGGTGCCCGGCGTCACCTATCCCGAGCCGTTCGACCTGGCGCGTGTCCGCGAGGAGCTGCCGCGCGAGCAGTGGCCGCGGATGCGCTCTTACACCGTCCGCGCGTTCGACGCGAATCTCGGCGAATTGGTGCTCGACTTCGTCCACCACGGTGACGACGGTGTCGCCGGGCCGTGGGCCGCCGCCGCGAAACCCGGCGACGAGCTGCTGATCTCCGGGCCCGGCGGGGCGTACGCGCCGGGCGAGGAGGCGGACTGGCATCTGCTGGCCGGTGACGAGAGCGCCCTGCCGGCGATCGCCGCTTCCCTCGAGGCGATGCCGGCGGGTGTTCCCGTGCACGCGTTCGTCCTCGTGGAGGACGCCGCCGAAGAGCAGTCGCTGACCACCAAGGGCGACGCGCGGATCACCTGGCTGCACCGGAGCCGGGGCGACGATCTCGCGGCCGCCGTCCGCTCGCTCGAGTGGCGTGAAGGTGTCGTGCAGGCGTTCGTCCACGGCGAGGCCGGGTTCGTCCGTGACCTGCGGCGTCATCTGCTGGACGACCGGGGGATGCGGCGTGACCTGCTGTCGATCTCCGGCTACTGGCGGATCGGGAAGACCGACGAGGCGTGGCGACTGGAGAAACAGGCCGAGCGGAACGCGTAGCCTCGGTCGCATGATCGAGCTGAAGGTGGACGTCGACCCGGCCGAGGTGGGTTTCGACGCGGAGCGGCTGCGACGGATCGACAAGCATTTCGACGGATACCTGGAGCGGAACCGGCTTCCCGGCTACCTGGCCGTGGTGACCAGGAACGGGAAGGTCGCGCATCTCGCGGCGAACGGGCAGCGTGACATCGAGGCCGGGCTGCCGGTCGAGACCGACACCATCTGGCGTGTCTACTCGATGACCAAGCCGGTCACGTCGGTCGCCGCGATGATGCTCGTCGAAGAGGGGCGCATCGATCTCAAGGATCCGATCGCCCGCTGGCTCCCGGAGTTCTCGGAGCCGCAGGTCTTCGCCGGCGGATCGTCGTTGAAGCAGGCGACCGTGCCCGCCACCGAACCGATCCGGCTCTGGCATCTGCTCACCCACACGGCGGGGCTCACCTACGGGTTCCACCGCACGCATCCGGTCGACGCGGTCTACCGCGACGCGGGCTTCGACTTCGGCACCGCGCCGGGACTCGATCTGGCGGGCGTTTCCGAGGCGATCGCGCGGCTGCCGCTGCTGTTCGAGCCGGGTTCGGAATGGAACTATTCGGTCGCGACGGACATCCTCGGCAGGCTGATCGAGGTCGTCTCCGGTCAGCCGCTCGACGTCTTCTTCGCCGAGCGGATCTTCACGCCGCTCGGCATGCACGAGACGGGTTTCCAGGCCGCCGCCGGCGATCTCGACCGGCTGGCCGCGCTCTACGTGCCGCATCCGGTCACCAAGGCGCCGTTCCGTCACGACGAGATGGGCGCCCTCGGCCGGGTCACCCCGACGTGCTTCTCCGGCGGCGGCGGGCTGGTCTCCACCGCCGGCGACTTCCACCGCTTCACCCAGATGCTGGTGCGCGGCGGCGAACTCGACGGTGTCCGCCTGCTCGGCCCGCGCACGCTCCGGCTCATGGCGACCAACCACCTGCCCGGCGGCGTGGACCTGGAGACCTGCGGACGGACAGGGTTCTCCGAGGCGCCGTACCACGGTTTCGGCTTCGGGCTGGGCTTCTCCGTGCTCGACGACCCGGTGAAGGCGAAGACCCTCGCCAGCGCCGGGGAGTTCGCCTGGGGCGGCGCGGCGAGCACCGCGTTCTGGGTCGATCCGGACGAGGACGTCACGGTCCTGTTCTTCACCCAGTTGCTGCCCTCTTCCACCTACCCCATCCGCGTCGAATTGAGGAACCTGGTTTATCAAGCCTTGCTCGACTGAGGGGGAGCCACGTGGTCGGGGCCGTGTCCTCGCCGGCGAGGACACGGCCCCTCGCCTATCGGGCGTCGAAAGGCGCGTGATCCGGGGCGCAGACGGTGCCGCGCTCCGGAAGACGGCCATGGGCCAGATAGGCGTCGAGCGCCGCGTCGACACACGCGCTGCGGTTCGCGGCGCCGTGTCCCCAGGCGTCCAGCGTCAGGAGCCGGGCGTTGCCGAGGATGCGTTCGGTGCGCTTCGCCCCGGCGTACGGGGTTTCCGGGTCGCCCTTGCCGTTGGCGAGCAACAGGATCGGCGCGGTCGGCCGGTTCCACGGTCCCGTGTACCGCGCCGGATCGGCGGCGGGCCAGAAGGCGCACGGCAGGGAGAGATACGCGTCGTACGAACCGAATCCGCGGCTTTCCCGGTCACTCGCCTTGGCCGCGCGAGGCCAGGCGGCCGGGTCACGCGGGTTCGTGGTGTCCGCGCAGACCGTCCCGCCGCCACCCATCGCTGAATCGAAAGGGGTCGCGATGGCCGCGGCGGGTTTCGTCGCGGACTGGAGGAATTCCGCCAGCGCGGGGGAGCGGGCCTCGTCGGTGAGCGCGTTGTGGGTACGCCGGATGACCTCCTGGTAGGTGATCGGTCCCGGCGTGGCTTCGAGCCGGTCGAGGAGCGCGTCGTACTTGGCCCGCAGATCGGTCCCGGGTTCGCGGAACGCGCACCGGGTGTCGGCCGCGCACGCGTCGAGGAACGCCTGGAGCGCGCGGTCCGCGTCCCGGAAGCCGCCGAGCCTGGTGCTGAACGGGACGTTCGCGTCCTCCGGGCGATGCCCGGTGGACCAGGCGATCGGATCGTCGACGGCGTCCAGTGCCAAGGCGCCGACGCGATGCGGGAACAGGTTGGCGTACACCTCGCCGAGATAGGTGCCGTAGGAAAGGCCGTAGTAGCGCAACCGGGGCTCGCCGGCGGCTTCGCGCAGCCTGTCGAGGTCCCTGGCGACGTTCGCGGTCGACAGATGGTTCAGCAAGGGCCCGCCGTTGCGGCCGCAGGACGCGGCGACCTCGCGGACGTCGGCGAAATGCCGGGTCTCCTGCTCGGCGGTGATCGGGAAGTTCCCCAGAACCCGTTTGAGCGGCTCGGTCTCGGCATCGGACGTGAAGCAGCGGACCGGCGTGCTGGCGCCGACGCCACGCGGGTCGAAGCCGACGATGTCGAACTGCCGGTGCAGCGCCGCGGTCTGGAACTTGGTGAAGCGGCCGGGATTGCCGGGGCCGCCGGGATTGGTGAAGAGGGTGCCGCGTTTGTGCTTCCGGTCGGTCGCGGGAAGACGGCCGAGCGCGATGGTGATCCGAGGTCCGCCGGGGTCCTGATAGGACAACGGGACCTCGATCTCGGCGCAGTCGTAGCCCGGTGGCGAGCCGGACGGGCAGGGCCCCCAGGCGAGCCCCTTCGGCGCGGCCGAGGCCGCGGGCGTGAGCGTGACGGCGGCGAGCGCGGTGAGAGTGAGCACAGTGGCGATGCGGATTCTGGTCACCAGGCCAGCGTCTCGCCTCGCGGGCGCGCGATCCCTGGTGCTCGTACCCGGAAAAATGGTGGGGTACGCCCCTCCATGTTCAACATATAGCGCACCGGGGGGCTTGCGGCAAGACCCCGGTGATACCGCAGAATCCTCGGCCGTAGCCAGAACAGGCCGAACAGGAGTGAAGATTTGACGGACGTCGACGTGATCATCGTGGGTGCCGGCCCGACCGGTCTGATGCTGGCCGCCGAACTGCGGCTGGCCGGTGCGCGCCCGCTGGTCCTGGAACGGCGGCCGGAACAGGGGAAGACTCCGAAGGCCCATGGCCTCAGCGGGCAGATCCTGGACCTGCTGCACTATCGCGGCTTGCTGGAGAAGGTGCGAGGGCTCGTCACCGATCCCGTGCCGCCGCACCGTTTCCCCTTCGGCGGGGTGCACGTCGACCTCACCAGGTTCGACGAGCCGCCGTTGAAGGCGCTGTCGGTCCGGCAGCAGTCGCTGGAGCGGCTGCTGGAGGAGCACGCCACGGCGCTCGGCACGGAAGTGCGGCGCGGGCACGAGGTCGTCGGGCTGCGCCAGGACGAGGAGTCGGTGACCGCCGAGGTGCGCGGCCCGGACGGGGCGTACGAGGTCACCGCCCCGTATCTGGCCGGCTGCGACGGCGGGCGCAGTCCCGTCCGGTCGATGGCGGGGATCGGGTTCCCCGGCACCACCTATCCCGAGGTCAACCGGATCGGGCAGGTCAAGATCCCCGAGGGGCTGACCGTGCACGACGACGGCGACATCGAAACGCCGGAGCTGGGCCGGATCAAGGCGGGTTTCACGCGCACCGACAGCGGTGTCTTCGCGCTCGGTTCGCTGACGCCGGGGATCCTGTTCATCCAGACCACGGAGGACGATCCCGGCGAGGTCGACGACGACGTGCCGATGACCCTGGCCGAACTCGGGGACAGCATCCGCCGCGTGCTCGGCGGGGACGTCCCGCTGGGCGAACCGGTCCGGCTCTCGCGCTACCAGTTCTCCGCCCGCCAGGCCGAGCGCTACCGCGAAGGCCGGATCCTGCTGGCGGGCGACGCGGCCCACCTGCTGCCCTCCACCGGCACGGCGATCAACGTCGGCATGTCCGACTCGGTCAACCTCGCCTGGAAGCTGGCCGCCGAGATCCAGGGCCGGGCGCCGGAAGGGCTGTTGGACACCTATCACGCGGAACGGCACGCCGCCGGTGCGCGGGCGCTCCTGCAGTCCCGGGCGCAGGTCGCGTTGCGGCGAGGGCACGACGAAGCCGCCGAAGCGCTGCGCGCGGTCTTCCAGGAACTGCTGGACGACGAGCAGGCCGCGCGACGGCTGGCCTCCCACGTCGCCGGGACCGACACGCGCTATCCGATGCCGGGTTCCCCGCACGCGCTCGCCGGCACGTTCGTCCCGGATCTCTCCCTGGAGACCGACGACGGCCCGACCAGCGTCGCCGGGTTGCTGCGTCCGGCGCGGCCGGTCCTGCTCGACCTCGCCGGCCGACCGGAACTCCGCGAACTCGCGCAGGGTCGCGTGGACGTCCACACCGCGAAGGCCGAAGACCGGCCCGCCGACGTCCTCCTGATCCGCCCGGACGGCTACGTCGCCTGGGCGGGAGACGACGCCGACGGCCTCCGGGAGTCGCTCGCCACCTGGTTCGCGTGACGTCTCGTGAGTGGCAAGGACGGTTAGAACCGTCCTTGCCACTCACGAGCTTTTCACCGGTTGATGACCTCCGAGCCGTAGCGCTTCAGGGTTTCCTCGCGCTGGTCGTGCATCAGGTACAGCGAGAACTGGTCGACCCCGAGCGAAGCCAGCTCCTCCAGCCGTTCGACGTGCGCCGAAGACGGCCCGAGCAGGCAGAACCGGTCCACGATCTCGTCCGGGACGAAATCGGTCGACGGATTCCCCGCCCGTCCGTGGTGCGAGTAGTCGTAACCCTGCCGCTCACGGATGTAGTCGGTCAGCTCGTGCGGCACCGGCCCGGAATCGCCGTACCGCGCCACGAGATCCGCGACATGGTTGCCGACCATCCCACCGAACCAGCGCAGCTGTTCCCGCTGATGCGCCAGATCGTCGCCGACGTATGCCGGGGCCGCGAGACAGATCGTGATCCCGGCCGGATCCCGCCCCGCCGCGCGAGCGGCCTCGCGGACGGAACCGATGGTCCACCGGGCGATCGCGGGGTCGGCGCACTGGAGGATGAAGCCGTCGGCGTGTTCGCCGACGGTCTTCAGCGCCTTCGGCCCGTATCCCGCCATCCACATCTCGAGCCTGCCGTTGCGGATCCAAGGGATCTGCACCGGCTTGTCCCGTAACAGGACTTCCCGTCCTTCGGCCAGTTCCTTGACCACGTGCATGCACTCGCGCACGGTGGCCAAAGTGGACGGTGGCATACCCACCACCCGGTGCGCCGAGTCGCCGCGGCCGATTCCGCACACCGTCCGGTTGCCGTACATGTCGTTGAGCGTGGCGAAGGTCGACGCCATCACCGACCAGTCCCGCGTGGCCGGGCTGGTCACCATCGGGCCCACGATCATCGACGACGTCGCCGCCAGGATCTGCGAGTAGATGACGAACGGTTCCTGCCACAGCACGCACGAGTCGAAGGTCCAGCCGTAGCGGAACCCCTGGTCCTCGGCGGCCTTCATCAGCCGCACGAGATCGCGCGCGGGCGGATCGGTCTGGAGCACTATCCCGAAGTCCACGGCCACCCCTCAATTCAGATACTGGTTGAGGTCGCGCGAGAGGAATTTCCCGTGCGTCGTACTGCCCGAGAAACCGGACGGCGACACCACCACGCGCCCGCGCGAGAGCACGGTCTCGACCTTGCCGGTGATCTCCATCCCCTCGTAAGCCGAGTAGTCCACGTTCATGTGGTGCGTCTCGACCGAAAGGGTCTGCTTCGCCGCGGGGTCGTAGACGACGATGTCCGCGTCCGAACCCGCCGCGATGACGCCCTTGCGCGGGTACAGCCCGAACATCCGCGCCGGGGTGGTCGAGCAGGTCTCGACCCAGCGGCCGAGGGTGAGCTCGCCCGCCACGACACCCTGGTGCAGCAGGTCCATCCGGTGCTCGACGCCGGGGATCCCGTTGGGGATCGCGCGGAAGTCGCCGCGGCCGAGTTCCTTCTGGTCCTTGAAACAGAAGGGACAGTGATCCGTCGACACCACCGAGAGATCGTTGGTGCGCAGCCCTCGCCACAGATCCGCCTGATGCGACTTCTCTCGCAGCGGGGGAGAGGCGACGTACTTCGAGCCCTCGAAATCGGGCTTCGCCAAGTCCTCGATGGACAGATAGAGATACTGAGGACACGTTTCCGCGAAGACGTTCTGCCCGTCGTCCCGCGCTTCCGCGACCGCCGCCAGCGCCTGCGACGCCGAGAGATGCACGATGTACAGCGGCGCCCCGGTCACCTTGGCCAGCTGGATCGCGCGCGAGGTCGCCTCGCCTTCCAGTTCGGGCGGGCGGGTGAGCCCGTGCTGCACCGGGTCGATCTTCCCGGCGGCGAACGCCTGCGCCGCCAGCTGGTCGATCGCGATGCCGTTCTCCGCGTGCATCATGATCGTCGCGCCGATCTCGCGCGCCTTCTGCATGGCCAGCAGGATCTCGCCGTCCGTGGAGTAGAACACCCCCGGATAGGCCATGAACATCTTGAAGCTGCCGACCCCGCCGTCGACACAGGCTTGCATCTCCTTCAACGAAGAGTCGTTGACGTCGGAGACGATCATGTGGAAGCCGTAGTCGATGGCGCAGTGGCCGTCGGCCTTCTCGTGCCATTTGTCCATAGTGGACAGCAGGGACGTGCCCTTGGCCTGGACGGCGAAATCGATGATCGTGGTCGTCCCGCCCCACGCCGCCGCCGTCGTGCCGGTGCCGAAGGTGTCGACGGAATGCGTCCCGCCGAACGGCATCTCCATATGGGTGTGCGCGTCGATCCCGCCAGGCAGCACGTACTTCCCTGTGGCGTCGATCACCGAATCGGCGGGCCCGAGCGTCCCGGGGGCGCCGACGGCCGAGATCGTCTCGCCGTCGACGAGGACGTCCGCCGCCGAAGCACCCGCCGTGGACAGCACCTGCCCGCCGCTGATGAGGGTGGTCATCACGCCTCCGCGAGGGGTCCGTAGCTGTCGGGCCGCCGGTCCCGGTAGAAGGCCCACAGGTCCCGCACTTCCGCGAGCTTGCCCATGTCGAGGTCGCGGACGACGATCTCCTCCTCGGTGTCGGACGCGGCTTCGCCGACTAGCTGGCCGCGCGGATCCGCGAAATACGACTGGCCGTAGAAGTCGTTGTCGCCCAGGGGTTCCACGCCGACCCGGTTGATCGTGCCGACGTAGTACTCGTTCGCGACGGCGGCCGCGGGCTGCTCCAGCCGCCACAGGTACTCCGACAGGCCCCGGCTGGTCGCCGAGGGGTTGAACACGATCTTCGCCCCGGCCAGGCCCAGCGCGCGCCAGCCCTCCGGGAAATGCCGCTCGTAACAGATGTAGACGCCGATGCGGCCGACGGCGGTGTCGAACACCGGGTAGCCCATGTTCCCGGGCCGGAAGTAGAACTTCTCCCAGAAGCCCTTCACCTGCGGGATGTGGTTCTTGCGGTGCTTGCCGAGGTACGTGCCGTCCGCGTCGATCACCGCGGCGGTGTTGTAGTACACGCCGGGCTGCTCGACCTCGTACATCGGGACGACCAGCACGACACCGTGCCGTTCGGCGACCTCCTGCATGAGCTTCGTCGTCGGCCCGTCGGGGATGCCTTCGGTGTAGGAGTAGTAGTCGGTGTCCTGCACCTGGCAGAAATACGGGCCGTAGAACAACTCCTGCAGGCAGACGACCTGCGCGCCCTGCGAAGCGGCCTTGCCGATGGCATCGACCGCATTCGCGATCATGGACTCCTTGTCACCCGTCCACCGCTGCTGGATCAATCCGGCTCGGACCACGTCGCTCACTTGCATCCTCCTCGATTCCGGTGGTGCGCTTGCGTTCGGGCAGGGACAGCAGCAGGTAGACGACGAAGGCGCCCGCCAGGCCGACGACCCAGTTGTAGTCGTAGAGGGGTTTCAGGAACGGGATCAGCCCGTCGGCGGGGAACGGCCCGCCGTACGCGCCGCCGACCGCGAGCACCGCGCCGACCAGCGTCGCGACGAGCGCGCGCCAGTTCCAGCCGCCGTTGAACCAGTAGACGCCGCGTTCGGTGTACAGATCCCGCAGGCGCAGCTTGGTGCGGTAGACGACCCAGTAGCCGGCGACCATCACCCCGGCGACGGCGCCGAGCAGGCCGCCGTAGAAGCCGAGCCACGCGAAGATGTAAATGTTCGGGTCGGAGTAGAGCCGCCACGGCTGGATGACGATCCCGATGATGCCCGTGATCAGCCCTCCGACCGCGAAGGTGATCTTCTTCGGGAAGGCGTTGGAGAAGTCGTAGGACGGGCTGACCACGTTGGCCGCGAGGTTCGCCGACACGGTCGCCAGCACCAGTGCGATCAGCGCGACCACCACGACGACCGGGGAATCGAACCGGTCGGCCAGTTTCGCCGGATCCCAGATCTGCTCGCCGTAGAGGACGCTGCCGCCCGAGGTGGTCAGGATGGCCACGATCGCGATGAACGTCATCGTGGTCGGCAGGCCGAGGATCTGGCCGCGGATCTGTTTGCCCTGGCTGCCGCCGAACCGGGTGAAGTCCGGCATGTTCAGCGACAGCGTCGACCAGAACGCGATCATCGCCATCAGCGCCGGGGCGAACACCTTCCAGAAGTCCGGGCCCCAGCCGAGTTTCCCGGGCTCGGCCAGGATCGGGCCGAGGCCGCCCGCCTTGATCAGCACGTACCCCAGCAGGATCAGGAAGCCGACCGAGACCAGCGGCGCCGTCCAGTTCTCGAACTTCCGGACCGCCTCCATGCCGCGCCAGATGATGAGCATCTGGAACAGCCAGAAGAGGCCGAACGAGAGCCACAGCGTCCAGTGCTGGCCGAGGACGACGGTGGAGTTCTTCCAGCCGGATCCGGCCAGTCGCCCGACGATGATGTAGATCGCCTCGCCGCCGACCCAGGTCTGGATGCCGAACCAGCCGCACGCGATGAACGCCCGCAGCAACGCTGCCAGATTCGCGCCGCGCATCCCGAAGAAGGCGCGGGCGAACACCGGGAACGGGATGCCGTACTTGGTCCCGGCGTGGCTGTTGAGCAGCATCGGGATCAGCACGATCAGGTTGCCGATGGTGATCGTGAGCAGTGCCTGGACCCAGTCCATGCCGAGTGCGATCAGCGAGGCCGCGAGAGCGTAGGACGGGATGTTGTGCGCCATGCCCATCCACAGCGCGAAGTAGGTGTAGGTGGTCCAGGTCCGCTTTTCGACCGGGACCGGGGCGAGTTCTTCGTTGTAGAAGCGGCTGTCCTTCAAGGACTCGACCTCGCCGAGTTCCACCCGGCCATCAGGATGCACGTGCTGCGTACCGCGTGCCGTCGGCTCCATTGCGGAATCGTGCTCGCCCGCGCCGCGCGGGTGGGACTGGCAGACTGTTCACTGTTGATGGCGTCGGAGCGCAGACTGTCGATTGCGCTCGACGGGTCCGAGTGCATGACCTGCGTCACACATACGGACGTAGTGATCCGGCAAACCGGCCGAAACATCTCCACAGGATCTCCACAGCTCACCCGGATGGTCTCCACGGCCGATGCCTACAGTCATCCCCATGGAACTGGGAGGACGCCGGGTGCTGGTCGTCGAGGACGACGTGACCATCGCGGAGAGCATCGCCGCGCGTTTGCGGGCCGAAGGATTCTCGGTCGATCTGGCGCACGACGGGCCTTCCGGCGTCGAGGCGGACGCCGAACGGGAGCCGGACCTGGTGGTGCTCGACGTGATGCTGCCGGGATTCGACGGGCTGGAGGTCTGCCGCCGGATCCAGGCCCGCCGCCCGGTCCCGGTGCTCATGCTGACCGCCCGGTCGGACGAGACGGACATGCTGATCGGCCTCGGTGTCGGCGCCGACGACTACCTCACCAAACCGTTCTCGATGCGGGTGCTCTCGGCGCGGGTGCACGCGCTGCTGCGCCGGGTCGAACGGTCCGCGCGCGCCGAGGGCGAGGACGCGGGCACGAAGATCGTGCTCGGCGACCTCGAAATCGACGTCGACCAGCGGCGGGTCACGCGGGCGGGCACCCAGGCCCAGCTGACGCCGATCGAATTCGACCTCCTCGTCCACTTCGCGAAACGCCCGAGGGCGGTGCAGCCGAGGGAACGGCTGCTCAGCGAGGTCTGGGACTGGGACGTCGCGGGCACCGGTTCGGGCACCCGCGCCGTCGACAGCCACATCAAGGCGCTGCGCCGCAAACTGGGCGCGGACCTCATCCGCACCGTGCACGGCGTCGGCTACGCCCTGGAGGTGGGATCGTGAAGCTCCGCCCGCTGCTCGGCCGCGTCGTCGACGCGCTCCCGAGACCGCTCGACCCGGTCCGCTCCATCAAGCTCAAGCTCGCGATCCTGCTGGTGTCGTCGGGCGGGATCGCGTTCGCCTTCTTCAACTGGCAGATCGGCTGGCTGCCGCCGCGCACCACGATCGCCGCCATGGTGCTGGCCGTGGTCACGTCGCAGATCCTGGCGCACGGGATGACCAGGCCGCTGCGGGAGATGACCGCCGCGGCCCGGGCGATGGCCAAGGGCGACTACACCCGCCGGGTCCGGGCGACCGCCCGCGACGAGGTCGGGGAGCTGTCGCACGCCTTCAACCAGATGGCCGCCGACCTCGACGCCTCGGATCAGCGCCGCCGCGAGCTGATCGCGAACGTCTCCCACGAGCTCCGCACGCCGATCACCGCGCTGAACGGGGTGCTGGAGAACCTGGTCGACGGCGTCGCCGAGCCCGACCCGGCGACGTTGAAGACCGCGCTGCAGCAGACCGAGCGGCTCGGCAGGCTGGTTTCGGAACTCCTCGATCTCTCGCGGATCGACGCGGGTGCTTTCCCGTTGCAGCTGGAGGAGTTCGATCTCGAACTGCTGCTGGAGGAGGTCGCCGCCGAAGCCGGGGCCACGGGGCGCGGAGTGTGCTTCTCCGTCGACGTCCAGCCGCCCGGCGCGACCGCCGTCGCCGACCGCGGCCGGCTCTACCAGGTCGTGGTCAACCTGCTCGACAACGCCGTCCGGCACGGACCCGCCGGGGGGCAGGTCCGGGTGCGGGCGGAGGCCCGCGAGGCCGACGTCGTCATCGAGGTCGAAGACGAAGGCCCCGGGATCCCGCCGGGGGAGCGGGACAGCGTGTTCGAGCGGTTCACCCGGGGTGAGCGGGCGGGCGGCGGGGGCACCGGCCTCGGCCTCGCGATCGCGCGGTGGGTGGTCGACCTGCACGACGGCAGCATCGCCGTGGTCACCCCCGAGGGGCGGCCGGGCTGTGTCATCCGCGTCGTGATCCCCGTTCCCTAGCGGGGGGCTGAAGGGGACTTTCCCCGCATGTGACGGGGCGAAAGCGTCCTTCACCGCATGAGATGAGGCGAAGGACGCTTTCAGCCCACGTGACCAACTGTATGTGCTTTCGCAAACTGGAGGATTCGATGAGCGAAGATCAGGAGAAGCAGGCGCACGCGTCGCCGCCCTCGGCGACGACCACCCTGCCGCCCGCCCCACCGGTGCCGCCGGTGCCGATCCTGATGCGGCCACGGGTGCCGCCGAAGTCGGCGATCATCCCGCTGCCCGCCTCCGTGCTGCCCGCGGCGGTCGCGGCCGGGCTCGTCACCGCGTTCGTCATGCCGGACGACCCCGGAGCGGGCTGGTTCGTGGCAGGGCTCGCCTTCGCGGCGGCTGTCTACTTCGCCGACAAGCGCGCCCGCGGCGACGCCGAACCACATTTCAGGCTGGTCAACGCGGTGTGGGCGGCGGCAGCCCTCGGTTTGCTCGCGGTCGGGATGTTCCGCGCCTCGGTGTGGCTGAACGTGTTGTGCGTGCTGGCGGCCTTCGTCGCCGGGTCCCTCGCGGTGGTCGGGAAACGCACCGTGAACACGATCATTTACGACGTCTTCGCGGTCCCCATCGAGGCGCTGCTTTCGATCCCGTGGATCGGACGCGGGCTCACGAAGCTCGGCAAGAAACAGGAAGGCCGGACGCGGCCGAGGTTCCTGGTGCCGGTGCTGGCGAGCGCCGTGCTGTTGCTGGTGTTCGTGCCGCTGTTGCGGGGCGCGGACGCCGCGTTCGCGAGCGTCGTCGACGCGGTGATCCCCGAGCTGAACCCGGGGACCTTCGTGCGCTGGGGTTTCCTGTTCGTGGTGGCCGCGTTCGCCGTCACCGGGGCGTGTTACCTGCTGGCGGCGCCCCCGCTGCCCGCGGCCGACGACGCACCGCGCAAACGGCTCGCGCACCGGCTCGAATGGACGTTGCCGCTGGGCGTGCTGGTGCTGCTGTTCACGAGTTTCGTCGCGGTCCGCCTGGTCGTGTTGTTCGGCGGCACCGAATACCTCCTGGCCACGAGCGGTCTGACGGCCGCCGAGTACGCCAGGAGCGGGTTCTGGCAGCTCTCCGCCATCACCGTGCTGACCCTGCTGCTGGTCGCCGCCGCGTTGCGCTGGGCGCCGAAGACCTCGGTGGCCGATCGTGCCTGGCAGCGCGGGCTGCTCGGCGCGTTGAGCGTGCTCAGCCTGGTGCTGGTCGCGTCGGCGTTGAGTCGCATGTGGACATACCAGCAGGCGTACGGGTTCACCGTGCTGCGGCTGCTCGTGGAGGTCTGCGAACTCTGGATCGGGCTGATCTTCCTGCTGGTGCTCGCGTCCCTGATCCCGCTGAGGTCGGCCTGGCTGCCGCGCGCGGCCATCGGGGCCGCCGTCGCGGCGCTGCTCGGGCTGGCCGTGCTCGATCCGGAACGGTTCATCGCCGATCGCAACATCGACCGCCTCACGCACGGCAAGACGCTCGACACCGGTTACCTCTCACGGTTTTCCGCCGACGTGGTGCCGTCGGCGGACCGGCTGCCCGAGCCGCTGCGGTCCTGTGTGCTCGGACCGGTCGTCCGAGGAATCCCGGAAGATGATTGGCGCGAATGGAACCTGAGCCGGTCCCTCGCGCGTCAGACCCCCGTTACCGCGAAGGACGGGATCGGCTGCCGGTACCTGACCCGTCCTTGAGCCGTGACCCACGGCCTTGATCGCCCTCTTGGGGGTGAGGGCGATCAAGGCGGCGGTGAACGGCGCCGCCGGGCCACCGAGGGGGAGGTCCGGCGGTCACCTGTGCCACGACGGCCTCATCGGACAGAAGTCCTTCGTGGCAACGATTTCCGGGTCAGAAGGTGAAGACGCCCGCCGACTCGGCGTCGGCGACGCAACGGTTGGCGTACGAGGTGCGGAAGGTGACCGGTTCACCGCGCCATTTGCCGACCGCCGAGACGTCCACCGGCGAGTATTCGAGGGTGCACGCCCGGGGTTCAGGGCGGAGCTTGTCGAACTTTCCGTCCACTTCGGACAGTTTGCCGCAGGCGTTCCCGCGGGTGGGGTGGGAACCCCCGGTGGGCTCGCAGGTGAGCGAGACGGTGCCGATCCGGCCCCTGGTGTCGTGGCTGGTCAGCTGAAACGTGGATTCGGCGGGTTGCGCCGGGGCCAGACAGGCCAACGTGAGCACGCAGGCGCCGATCGGTTCGAAGAAAGCCATATCAACCCTATCGGCTGACGTGGCCCGATCACTGTGTTCCACGCTCGGGTGAGATTTGCTCACCCGGACGTGTGGTCGTCGGCATTTCGGATGTCGTGGGCGAGCAAAGCGACATAAAGCGAGAGCATCGACTCCGGATCTTCGAGCCGCACGCCCAGTACCTGCTCGATCCGGGCCAGCTGCTGGTAGTACGCGGTGCGGGAGGTGTGCGCGGCGGCGGCCGCCGCGGACTTGTTGCCGCCGTGCTCGCAGTAATGCCTCAACGCCTGAACGAGTCTGCTGCCCTGCGCGGCGTCCCGGCTCAGCAGCGGGCCGAGCTCCCGGGCGGCGAACGCGGTGATCCGTTCGTCGCCCGCCAGCAGGTGCAGCAGTCCGCGCAACCGGACGTCGTCGAGCCGGTGGACCACCCGTTCGACGTTCTCGCTGAGCGCGGCGGCGGCGACCTGCGCGGCTTCGACGAGTGTCCGCCGTGCTTCGGCCGGTCCGCTCCCCGTGGTCCCGACCGCGACCACGGCGGGCGCGCCGGCGCGGGCCTCGTGGACGTCGGTGGCCAGCCGCCTCAGTACCGCGTCGACCCCGGCTTCCGGGGAGAGCGCGATCAGCGCGCGCACCTGGGTGTCGTCGGTGGCGACCAGTGCGGACACCTTGGCGTGCCGCGCGGCGAGCACGGTCGCCTCCGCGAGTTCCCGCAGCAGCACCGGGGTGGACTGCGCGGTCTTGGCGGTCACGGTGATCCGGGGCCGCACGGCGACCCCGACCAGCAGCCGTCCGGTCAGCGGGACACCCAGCGCGGAGGCCCGCGCGGTCAGTTCGGCGGGCGGCACCGGGTTCGCCAGCAGTTCGGTCAGGATCGCGCGGTGCGCCTGGCGTTCGAGGCTGTCGGTGTCCTTGGCGACCAGCCGGTGGACCGCGAGCGCGGACGCGGCACGTTCGGCGACCACGACGTGCCGGTGCGGCGGCGGATCCCCGCAGACGACGACCAGCCGTCCCCAGTCGTGCCCGCGCGCGCCGACCACGGTGATCAGCCAGCCCGCGCCCTGGTGGTAGCCGGTCCGCTCGCCGACCTGCACCGGCCGCGACCGGGACGGCCAGCCGGGCAGCAGTTCGCCGGGGTCGGTCCCCGCCGTGTCGTAGGCGAGGACCTCGTGCGACAGCGTCTCCAGCACGACGGGGTGTTCGGTGAGCCTCGCGACCTCACGCAGGATGTCGCCCGGCTCGGCGCCGGCGACCGTCAGCGCGGTGAAGGTCTCGTGGACCCGCTCGGCCGCGCGCAGTTCGTCGACCTGGGCGTCGACGATCAGCCCGTTAACCGCCTCGGTGACCGACACGAACCGCGTCTCGCGCGAAAGGGTGATCAGCGGGACACCGTGGCGGTCCGCGGCGTCGACCAGCGCGGGCGGCAGCTTCTCACTCCAATGCCGGACCAGTTCGACGACGATCCCGGCGACCCCGACACCCGCCAGGTCGCCGACGTAGCGGGCCAGCGCGGCGCCGTCGTCGGGCAGCGCGACCCCGGTGGTGAGCACGAGTTCCCCGCCCCGCAGCAACGGGGCGATGTCCGCGACCTCGGCGACGTGCGCCCAGCGGACCGGCGCGTCCAGCCCCGCCGCCCCCGCCACCACATGGGGCCTGCCCTGACGCAGCACCGGCAGCGCGAGCACCTCGGCGACGGTCGGGTACATCGGCCTCCCACCCGGTTCGACAACGCTGGAGACAGACTGTACGGGCGGGACCGGGAGTCCGTACACGTTGACGATGGCGTCGGTGTGGCGCGCGCACCCAGACTCGACCGGGAGCAGGTATCAGGACCAGGAAGGCGGAACCGTGACCGACCGCATCAACCACTGGATTGACGGCAAACCGTGCGAAGGCGTGAGCGAACGATCCGGTGACGTGTTCGATCCGGCCACCGGCCAGGTGCGGGCGAAGGTCGCCTTCGCGGCGCAGGACGACGTCGACGCCGCCGTCGCGGCCGCGTCCCGCGCGCTGCCGGGCTGGCGCGGGACGTCGCTGGCCGGGCGGACGCGAGTGCTGTTCGCCTTCCGTGAGCTGCTTTCGGCGCGGCGGCACGAACTGGCGAAGATCGTCACCAGCGAACACGGCAAGGTCGAATCCGACGCCGCGGGCGAGGTCGCGCGCGCGATCGAGAACGTCGAGTACGCCTGTGGCGCGGCACAGATGCTCAAAGGCGGCTTCAGCGAGAACGCCTCGACCGGCGTCGACGTGTACTCGATCTCGCAGCCGCTCGGCGTGGTCGGCGTGATCTCGCCGTTCAACTTCCCGGCGATGGTCCCGCTGTGGTTCGTGCCGAACGCGCTCGCCTGCGGCAACACCGTCGTGCTCAAACCGAGCGAGAAGGATCCGTCCGCGGCCGTGTTCATCGCGGAACTGTTCGCCGAGGCGGGCCTGCCCGACGGTGTCCTCAACGTCCTGCACGGCGACAAGGTGGCCGTCGACGGGCTGCTGGAACACCGCGACGTCAAGGCGATCTCGTTCGTCGGCTCGACGCCGATCGCGAAGTACGTCTACGAAACCGGGACCAGGCACGGGAAACGCGTGCAGGCGCTCGGCGGCGCGAAGAACCACATGGTCGTCCTCCCGGACGCCGACCTCGACCTCGCCGCCGACGCGGCCGTGTCCGCGGGCTTCGGCTCGGCGGGGGAGCGGTGCATGGCGGTTTCGGTCGTGGTCGCGGTCGACCCGGTCGGCGACGAACTGGTCGCGAAGATCGCCGAGCGGATCAAGCGGCTCCGTGTCGGCGACGGCATGCGGCCCACCTCGGAGATGGGGCCGCTCGTCACCGCCGCCCACCACGAACGCGTCGAGTCCTATGTGGAGGCCGGTGTCGAAGCGGGCGCCCGGCTCGTCGTCGACGGCCGCGGCATCGAGGTCGACGGCGAGGACGGCGGCTTCTGGCTCGGCCCGACACTGTTCGACCAGGTCACCCCGGACATGTCCGTGTACACCGACGAGATCTTCGGGCCGGTGCTGGCGGTCGCGCGGGCCGAGGGCTACGACGCGGCGCTGGAGCTGATCAACGCCAACCCCTACGGCAACGGCACCGCGATCTTCACCAACGACGGGCGGGCCGCGCGGCGGTTCCAGAACGAGGTCGAGGTCGGGATGGTCGGCGTGAACGTGCCGATCCCGGTGCCGGTCGGCTACTACTCGTTCGGCGGGTGGAAGGACTCGCTGTTCGGGGACAGCCACGCCTACGGGCCGGAAGGGTTCCACTTCTTCACGCGGACGAAGGTCGTCACCTCGCGGTGGCCCGATCCTTCGCAGGGCGGGGTGAACCTCGGGTTCCCGCGTAACAGCTGACGACAGCGCCTCGTGAGTGGCAAGGACGGTTCTAACCGTCCTTGCCACTCACGAGGGGTGGGTCAGAACCGGCCGCAGTTGCCGTCGCCCGCCTGCCCGTTGAACACGCTCTTCAACCACTCGGCGGCGTTGGTGGACGCGGCCGTCATGCCCAGCGCGTGGGAGAAGAACGGCGTGAGGGTCGGCAAGTCCTTCCACTGGACGTTGGCGCCCTTGCCGCACCAGTCCTTCGCCATCTGCTTGCCGACGGCGGCCGGGATGACGTCGTCCATCGGGCTCTGTTCGACCAGGACCGGCATGGCGGGTTTGATCGTGCCGATCCGGTTCTCCGCCACGATCGCGTCGAACGGCGGCTGGGACAGGTAGGCCGACACCGGCTTGCCCTCCTTGGTCAGCGAGCTGGACTGCTTGTACATGAACTGGAGGACCGCGTTCATGGTGCAGGTCTGGCGGGCCTGCAGGAACAGTTCGGCGCCGGTCGGGTTGGCCAGGTTCATCAGTTTGGCCTCGGGGTAGGCCTGGTTGATGCCGATCAGCGCGTAGCCGAGGAACCCGAAATACATTCCGCCGTCGAGCGATTTCGAAAGCGCCGCCTTGTCCGCGGGCGGCGCGCCGGAATAGACGCCCTTGACGTTCAATTCGGGCGCGTAGGTGGCGGCCAGTTCGGCGGCGGCCGCGGCGGCACTGCCGCCCTCGGAGTAGCCGGCGATGCCCACCGGGCCGTCGGCGGGCAGACCGGTTCCGGGCAGCCGCTGCGCGGCGCGGACGACGTCGAGCACGGTGTGCGCCTCGGACAACCGGACGACGTACTGGTGGTCGCCGCTGCCTTCCACCCACGGCCCGATGTAGTCGGTCTGCGCCACGGCGAACCCGGCGCCAAGCAACGCGTTGACGAACCCGCCCTGGAAACCGGAGACCAGGTCCGAGGCACCCTCGCCCGCGAGGGTCTTCGAGGGGGCGCAGTCCGGTCCCATGCCGAACGTGAAGGGCGCGTAGGCCACGATCGGCCGTTCGCCGGGACCGTTCCACGGTTTGTCCGGCACCAGAACGGTGCCGCTCACCGCGACCTGCTTGTCCTTGTTGTCCCGTGACAGATATTGGATCCGGGTCGATTTCGCCCCGTTGTAGGTCGAGGGTTGGGACTTGACGATGTCGCCGTTTTCGCCGGCGGGAAGCGGTGAAGAGGAGGCGTACACCGAATTCGTGTCCGCGCTCGCGGGCGCCGCGCCCGCGGCGACCAGCGTCACGGTCATGGCGGCGATCAGGACATGGCGAAGGGAAGAAGTCATATCGAGCTCCACACTGAGTCGGAAAGTGGGCCGGTGGACGAAAACTCCCGCACGTGGCCCTGCGCGGTCAATGACCGTTCGTCGAATTGTCACGTCAGGACGGCTGTTCGCGTCCGGGATTGTCAGGCGTGGCGGTTTTGTCATTCCGGTCAGCATGGGGAAAACGAATTCACTCACGACGGTCCGTTCTGCGGTCGTGTGATTTCCGGAATTCGCCGGTCCCGGTTATCGTCGCGGTCATGTCGGAACCGAAGCGGTCGGCGATGCGGGTGGCCGATTCCGATCGCGAAAACGTCGCGCGACTGCTGTACGAAGCCATGGGCGCGGGACGGATCACCGCCGGTGAACTGGAAACGAGATTGGACGCCGTCTACGCGGCCAAGACCTTCGCGGAATTCGAACCCGTCGTCGCGGATCTGCCGCCCGGCGGGGCGCTCTCCCCGACCCACGCCGGCGACGAAGGGCAAGGCGGACGACGCTCGTTCGCCGTCATGTCCGGCACCACGCGGCGCTTCGACGGGCCACTGCCGTCGAAGCATGTCAGCCGCGCGTTCTGGGGCAGCGTGCGTCTCGACCTGCGGCAGGCCCGGATCACGGCCGGGTCCTGCACGATCAGGGCGGTGGCGATCATGGGCGGCGTCAAGATCGTCGTGCCCGAGGATTTCGCCGTCGACGTCCGGGGGATCGGCCTGATGGGCGGCTTCGGCACCGGCCGCGGGACGGGGCGACGGCGGCCGGAGCCGGGCGCGCCGGTGCTGCGCGTCACGGGTTTCGCCTGGTGGGGGTCGGTGAAGGTGATCCGAAGGCCCGTGGAGCCGCGGCGGCGCTCCCTCCGGCGGCGCGGCTGAGGGGCCCAAAGAAGTCCGGTGGCCCGCCGGGCACTCCACCTTCCGTAAACTCGTTGTGAGGACGAGCCGAGGGAGGTGTGCGGGTGGCCAACGCGGAAGAGCGCCGCTTCGAAGTGCTGCGCGCGATCGTCGCCGACTACGTGGCGAACCAGGAGCCCGTCGGATCCAAGGCGATCGTCGACAAACACAACCTCGGTGTGTCCAGCGCCACCGTGCGCAACGACATGGCGGCGCTGGAAGAAGAGGGCTACATCACACAGCCCCACACCAGTGCGGGCCGGATCCCCACCGACAAGGGGTACCGGCTGTTCGTCGACCGGATCGCCGAGGTCAAACCGCTCAGCGCGGCCGAGCGCCGGGCCATCACGGCTTTCCTCGACAGCGGCACCGACGTCGACGACGTCCTTCGCCGCTCCGTCCGGCTGCTCGCGCAGCTGACCAGGCAGGTCGCGGTCATCCAGTACCCGATGATGACCAACTCCGCCGTCCGCCACCTGGAAGTGGTGCCGCTCACCCCGGCCCGGCTGATGCTCGTGCTGATCACCGATTCGGGCCGCGTCGACCAGCGCACCGTCGACCTCGGGGACGTCATCACCGAGGAGAACGTCGGCAGGCTGCGCACCGTGCTCAACGGGGCACTCGCGGGCCGCCGTCTCTCCGAGGCCGCGGCGGCGGTCGCCGAACTGCCCGAAAAGTCGCCGGGCGAACTGCGTGACAGCCTCACCCGCGTCTGCACCGTGCTGGTGGAATCGCTGGTCGAGCACCCCGAGGAGCGGCTGGTGCTCGGCGGCACGGCGAACCTCACCCGCAACGTCTCGGACTTCCCCGGATCGCTGCGGCAGGTGCTCGAAGCGCTCGAGGAGCAGGTCATCGTCCTCAAGCTGCTCGCGGCCGCCCGCAACCCCGGTGCGATCACCGTGCGCATCGGTGAGGAAAATGAGGACGAGCAGATGCGCAGCACCTCGGTGGTGTCCATCGGCTACGGCATGGACGACCTGCTGCTGGGCGGGATGGGCGTCGTCGGGCCCACCAGGATGGACTACCCGAACACCATCGCCGCGGTGCGCGCGGTGGCGAACTACGTGGGGCAGATCCTCTCCGGTCGCTGAACGCGGCGGTGAGGTCGAAGTCAGAAGGAGAAGGCGAAGACGGTGGCGAGGGACTATTACGGCATTCTCGGGGTGGCGAAGAACGCGACGGATCAGGAGATCAAGCGCGCGTACCGCAAACTGGCCCGTGAACTGCACCCCGACGTCAACCCGTCGGAGGACGCCCAGCACCGCTTCGGCGAGGTGACCACCGCGTACGAGGTGCTGTCGGATCCGCAGAAGCGCAAGGTCGTCGACCTCGGCGGCGACCCGATGGACGGCGGTGCCCGCGGTGGCGGCGGAGACCCGTTCTCGGGCTTCGGCGGCCTCGGCGACATCATGGACGCCTTCTTCGGTGCCGCCGGAGGTGGTGGCGGCCGTGGCCGTGGCCCTCGCAGCCGCGTGCAGCCCGGCTCCGACGCGCTCATCCGCCTCGGCCTCACCCTCGAGGAATGCGCCACCGGCGTCGACCGCGAGATCACCGTCGACACCGCCATCGTGTGCGACCTGTGCCGCGGTGCCGGCGCGGCGGAGGGCACGAGCACCAAGACCTGTGACACCTGCGGCGGCGCGGGCGAGGTCCAGTCCGTGCAGCGGTCGTTCCTCGGCCAGGTCGTCACCGCCCGCCCCTGCCCGGTCTGCCGCGGCTTCGGCGAGGTCATCCCGGACCCCTGCCGCCAGTGCGGCGGCGACGGCCGGGTCCGCGCCCGCCGCAACGTCACCGCCAAGATCCCGCCGGGCGTCGGCGACGGCATGCGCATCCGCCTCTCCGGACAGGGCGAGGTCGGCCCCGGCGGCGGTCCCGCCGGCGACCTCTACGTCGAGATCGACGAAGCGCCGCACGAGGTGTTCGTCCGGCAGGGCAACGACCTGCACTGCAACTTCCGCATCCCGATGACCACCGCCGCCCTCGGCGCCACGGTGCCGATCGAGACCCTCATCGACGGCGACTACGAACTCGACATCGAGCCGGGCACCCAGCCCGCCACCGAACTCGTGCTCACCGCCAAGGGCATGCCGCGGCTGCGGTCCTCCGGCCGCGTCGACGGCCGCGGCGACCTGCACGTCCACATCGACGTCGTCGTGCCGACCAAACTCGACGACGCCCAGCGCGACCTCCTCGTCGAACTCGCCCAGCAGCGCGGCGAAGACGTGCCTTCGCTGTCCTCGAACGGCTCCAAGCCCGGCGGGTTGTTCTCCAAGCTGCGCACCAAGAACCACCGGTAACCCGTGCCCGAGACGACACTGCCGGTCTTCCTCACCGCCGCGCTGCCCGGTTCCGGGCGCACCACCCTCGACGGCGAGGAAGCCCGGCACGCCGCCACCGTCCGCCGCCTGCGCGTCGGCGAACGTCTCGTGCTCTCCGACGGCGAAGGCGGCATGGCACGCTGCGTCGTCGAAGCCGTCCAGGCCGGCCGCGACGCGGCACTCACCCTCGCCATCGAAGAACACTGGACCGAGGAACCTCCCGCGCTGCGCGTCATCGTCGCCCAGGCCCTCGCCAAAGGCGACCGCGGCGAACTCGCCGTCGAACTCGCCACCGAAGCCGGCGCCGACGCCATCGTCCCCTGGCGCGCCGCCCGCAGCGTCGCCCGCTGGGAAGAAGGAACCCGCGGCGACAAAGCCCTCACCCGCTGGCGCACCACCGCCCGCGCGGCCGCCAAACAAGCCCGCCGCGCCCACGTCCCCGAAGTCGCCGAGCCCGTCACCACGCGCGAACTCGCCGAACTCGCCCAGACCGTTTCGCGCGCACTCGTCCTCGAATCCGGCATCACCACCCGCCTCACCGGGATCGAACTCCCGGCACAAGGCGACATCCTGCTCGTCGTCGGCCCCGAAGGCGGCATCACCGACGACGAACTCGCCACCCTCACCGACGCCGGCGCCACCGCCATCCGGTTGGGCCCCACCGTTTTGCGCACCTCCACCGCGGCCGCCGTGGCACTCGGCGCGCTAGGGGTTCTCACCGACCGCTGGAAGTGAAAAAACACCCCACTAATTTGCGGCGAGTTATGGCGCGATCACGCAAACAGCCGTTACTCTCGTTAACTGACGCGCAACACACGGTTTCGGCGCGCTACTGGGGGATGAAGCCCGGTCGCGCGCGTGAATCCCCGCCGGGCACCTCCCCCCTCGGTCCGGCGGAGCCGCGGCGGCGGTGGGCCGACCCCCAGGGCCCACCGCGCCGCGGCATCTTTCATTTCGGGGCCTTCGCAAAGCGCTTCGCTCGTTGCTGCGCTCCGAATTCGCGCCCCACGGGCGAAGGGTGTCTTCAGGACCCTTCACGGACTTGGGAACACAGGCGCGGCGTGAGTGAAGGCGTGACTCGCGTGATCAGGGACGTGACTCGCGTGATTGGAGGCCGCACTCGGGGTCGAGGGGGCCTGCACGCGGATCTCGAGGTAGTGAAGGCCTCCTTCACTACCTTCAGGGTAGGCAAGGAGTCCTTCACGGACTGGGCTTGCGTTCAGCCACCGCCAGAACGACTACCTCGACCGAGAGGCGTGGACGCGAAGGGGACTTTCCTCGCGTGCGACGCGGCGAAAGCCCCCTTCGCCCCGTCCGCGTGGGGCTCTCGTGGGGGATAGGGTGGGGGAATGAGTGACGCGGAGACGTTGTTCGAGCGGATCATCGCGGGGGAGATCCCGTCCGAGAAGGTGTACGAGGACGCGACCACGTATGCGTTCCGGGACATAGCGCCGCAAGCGCGGGTGCATGTGCTCGTGGTGCCGAAGAAGCGGTACCGGAACTTGGCCGAGCTGGCTGCCGGCGACCCGCAACTCCTCGCCGACGTGGCCTCGACGGCCCGTAAGGTCGCGGAGATCGAAGGGATCGCCGAGTCCGGGTACCGGGTGGTGTTCAACACCGACGGTGACGCCGGGCAGACCGTCTTCCACGTGCACGCGCACGTGCTCGGCGGCGAGCAGCTGGGGCACTTCGGGCGCTGAAGCGCGCGGCCTGCGGAAACCGGACTGCGTGCCGCCACCCGCAACCAGTAACATCGAACTCGTCACTGTCGTTGAAAATCGCAGCGTAAGCGCAGGAAGTAGGCCCGAGGCCACGTGGCCGGAACCGTACCGGGTGAAGCCGCCCGACCCGACGTTCCCGCGGACGTCACCCCGACGAAGGCTGATGAAGCCGCGATCACCGAAGCGGCCCAGTCCCGATTCCCCATCCCCGACGCCGCCGCGCTCAGCCTGCTCGGCTCGAGGGACGAAAACCTCCGGGTCGCCGAAGAGCTCCTCGCCGCGGACGTCCACGTCCGGGGCAACGAGGTCACCTTGACCGGAGCCCCCGCCGACGTCGCCTTCGCCGAACGTGTCTTCGCCGAACTCGTGACGCTCGCCGGCCGCGGCCAGCAGGTCGACCCGGCCACCGTCCGCCGCACCGTCGGCATGCTCTCCACCGGTGACCACGAGTCACCGGCCGAAGTGCTGAGCATGAACATCATCTCCCGGCGCGGCAAGACGATCCGGCCCAAGACGCTCAACCAGAAGCGCTACGTCGACGCCATCGACAAGCACACGATCGTCTTCGGCATCGGCCCCGCGGGTACCGGCAAGACGTACCTCGCCATGGCCAAGGCCGTCCAGGCGCTGCAGGCGAAGCAGGTCACGCGCATCGTGCTGACCCGCCCCGCGGTCGAAGCCGGTGAGCGTCTCGGCTACCTGCCGGGCACGCTCAACGAGAAGATCGACCCGTACCTGCGCCCGCTGTACGACGCGCTGCACGACATGGTCGAGCCCGAGTCGATCCCGCGGCTGATGCAGGCAGGCACCATCGAGATCGCGCCGCTGGCGTACATGCGCGGCCGCACCCTCAACGACGCCTTCATCATCCTCGACGAAGCGCAGAACACCACGCCGGAACAGATGAAGATGTTCCTCACCCGGCTCGGCTTCGGCGCCAAGATCGTCGTCACCGGCGACGTCACGCAGGTCGACCTCCCCAACGGCCAGAAGAGCGGGCTGCGGGTGGTCCGCGACATCCTCGACGGCGTCGAGGACCTGCACTTCGCCCAGCTCACCAGCCAGGACGTGGTGCGGCACAAGCTCGTCGGCGACATCGTCGACGCGTACGAGAAGTGGCAGGCGTTGCAGGACAGCCAGGACAAGAGCAACGGCTGGAAAGGGCAACGCCGTTCATGAGCATCGAGATCGCCAACGAATCGGGCGTGAACGTCGACGAGGCCTCCATCGTGTCGGCCGCCCGTTTCGCGCTCGACAAGATGGAGGTCAGCCCGCTCGCCGAGCTGTCCATCCTGCTCGTCACCCTCGAGGTGATGGAGGATCTGCACGAGCGGTGGATGGACCTGCCCGGTCCCACCGACGTGATGGCCTTCCCGATGGACGAGCTCGACTCGTCGCGCCGCCCCGACGCGCCCGACGCCTCGCCCGCGCTGCTCGGTGACATCGTGCTGTGCCCGGCGTTCGCGAAGGACCAGGCCAAGACGGCCGGGCACGCGCTGATGGACGAGCTGCACCTGCTCACCACGCACGGCGTGCTGCACCTGCTCGGCTACGACCACGCCGAACCCGCCGAGGAACGCGAGATGTTCGGTCTGCAGAAGCGGATCCTCGGCGAGTTCCAAGCCGCTGTGGCCGCGCTGAACAAGCGTGACGCGCAGCGCTCCGCGGACGACAGGCTCCTCGGCACCGCCGGCCTCGACGCCGCGCCCGCCGACGAACCCCCAGCCTAGGCTCGCGGACATGGGTAGTCCCACGGCCCTGCTGGTCATCGCGATCGCGCTGATCCTGCTCGCCGGGGTGTTCGCGGCCGCCGACGCCGCGGTCAGCACGGTCTCCAAGGCCCGTGCCGACGGTCTCGTCCGGCTCGGCCGCCCCGGCGCGCGCCAGCTGTCGCTGGTCATCGCCGAACGGCGCCGCCACATCAACCTGATCCTGCTGCTGCGGATGACCTGCGAGCTGACCGCCACCGTGCTGGTCACCGTCGACATCCTCGGCTGGATCGAGCCGTTGTGGCTCGCCATCGTCGTCGCCGCGGGTGTGATGGTCGTGGTGAGCTACGTGCTCATCGGGGTCGGCCCGCGCACCCTCGGCCGCCAGCACCCGTACCGGATCGGCCTCGTCGTCGCGGGCCCCGTCCGCGTCCTCGGGTCGATCCTCGGGCCGCTCAGCAGGCTGCTGATCGTCCTCGGTAACGCCATCACCCCCGGCCGCGGCTTCCGCGAAGGCCCGTTCACCTCCGAAGTCGAACTGCGCGAACTGGTCGACCTCGCCCAGGAACGCGGCGTCGTCGAGGAATCCGAACGCGAGATGATCCACTCGGTGTTCGAACTCGGCGACACCGTGGCGCGCGAGGTCATGGTGCCGCGTACGGAGATCGTCTGGATCGAGCACGACAAGTCCGTGCGGCAGGCGCTCGCGCTGGCCCTGCGCACGGGGTTCACCCGGCTGCCGGTGATCGGCGACTCCGTCGACGACGTGGTGGGCGTGGTGAACATCAAGGACCTCATGCCCGCGTACATGGCCGAGGGCGGCTCGCAGCGGCAGGTCGAGGAGCTGATGAACCCGGCGAGTTTCGTGCCGGACTCCAAACGGCTCGACGACCTGCTCAAGGAGATGCAGCTCTCGCACAACCACATGGCGATCGCCGTCGACGAGTACGGCGGCACCGCCGGCCTGCTCACCATCGAGGACATCCTCGAGGAGATCGTCGGCGAGATCACCGACGAATCCGACACCGACGAACGCCCCGAGGTCGAGGAACTCGAAAACGGCGCCGTCCGCGTCTCGTCCCGGCTCTCGATCGACGACCTGGGCGAACTGTTCGGGATCGACCTCGAAGACCACGACGTGGAGACCGTGGGCGGGCTGCTCGCCGAGCGACTGGGTAGGGTCCCGCTGCCGGGGGCCGAAGCCGAGGTCGCCGGACTTCGGCTGTTCGCCGAAGGCGGTAAGGACCGGCGCGGGCGGATGCGGATCACCACGGTGGTCGTCCACCCCGCCGACGCGGACGCGGTGACCGACGCAGCCCAGGGCAGGCGCCGGACCCGGGTCCCGCAGCCCGATGAAAGTGACAGGAGTGTCGAACATGCCTGAGCTGGACGCCGAGGACCAGAAGCTGGTGACCCTGGCCAGGTCCGCGCGAGCCCGCACCCAGGCCGCCGAAGGCGCCGCGCTCCGCGACACCGACGGCCGCACCTACGCGGCGAGCACGGTCGACCAGCCGTCGTTCAAGCTCACCGCGTTGCAGGCCGCCGTCGCCGCCGCCGTTTCGAGCGGAGCCGAAGGAATCGAGGCCGCCGTCGTGGTCAGTGGTGACACCGTCCTGAACGACGCTTCGCTCCAGGCGGTGCGGGACATCGCCGAAACCGCCCCGGTCCATCTCGCGGATCCCAGCGGCAAGGTGCTGAGCTGATGGCCGAGCCGCATCGTTCCGGTTTCACCTGCTTCGTCGGGCGGCCCAACGCGGGCAAGTCGACGCTGACCAACGCGCTCGTCGGCAGCAAGGTGGCGATCACCTCCAGCAAACCGCAGACCACCCGGCACGCCATCCGCGGCATCGTCCACCGCGACGACGCGCAGCTGGTGATCATCGACACACCGGGGCTGCACCGGCCGCGGACACTGCTCGGCGAGCGCCTCAACGACATCGTCCACTCGACATGGTCCGAAGTGGACGTTGTCGGGCTTTGCGTGCCCGCCAACGAAAAAGTCGGTCCCGGTGACCGGTTCATCGCCGCCGAACTCAAGAAGATCGCCAAGCGGACCCCGGTGATCGGCGTCGTCACCAAAACGGATCTCGTGAAACCCGAACAGGTCGCCGAGCAGCTGCTCGCCCTGCAGGAGGTCATGGAGTTCGCCGAGCTGATCCCGGTGTCCGCTGTGGACGGTTTCCAGGTCGGCGCGCTCTCGGACCTGTTGGTGCGCCACCTTCCCGAGGGGCCGCAGCTGTATCCGGGCGGTGAACTCACCGACGAGCCGGAACAGACCCTGGTCGCCGAGCTGATCCGCGAGGCGGCGCTGGAGGGGGTCCGGGACGAACTCCCGCACTCGATCGCCGTCACCGTCGAGGAGATGCTGCCACACGAGGGCAGAGACGACATGATCGACGTGCACGCGTTCCTCTATGTGGAACGACCGAGCCAGAAGGGCATCATCCTCGGGCACAAGGGTGAGCGGCTCAAGGACGTCGGCGCGCGCGCCCGGCAGCAGATCGAGGGCCTTCTCGGTTCGAAGGTGTACCTCGACCTGCACATCAAGGTGGCCAAAGAGTGGCAGCGCGACCCCCGTCAGTTGCGACGGCTGGGCTTCTGACTGAACGGAATGTCTCGATTCGGTCGCGGAGACCGGTTGATGATGTGGAACCGGACGGGTGACCTTAGAGTCTCAACCCTTGACTCCGGGGATCGCTGATCGGGCGGCGCGCCCGGGTCGGAGTTCGACATCTCATTCGTGAAGGGAAAGCGGTAAATGACCGACAACCAGGGCCTGCCCAACTACTCCGGCGACCCTCAGGGCGGTGGCGGCTTCAACAACCCCGGCCCGCCGCCCAACAACAACCTGGTGTGGGCCATCCTCACCACGATCCTGTGCTGCCTGCCCTTCGGTATCGTCGCCATCGTCAAGGCGAACCAGGTGAACACCCTCTGGGCGCAGGGCCAGCCCGCCGCGGCGCAGGAAGCGGCCGACGCCGCCAAGAAGTGGTCGATCATCGCGGCGATCGTCGGTGGAGTCCTCATCGTTCTGTACGTTGTCCTCGTCGTCGTCCTGGGCGTCTTCGCGGCCTCGGTGGACGTGAACAACTACCGCTGATCCCGGCGCTCGAGGGGGAGACCTCATGACCGACCAGTACCCGAACTACCCGCCTCCGGGCGGGCCACCGCCGCAGCAGCCGTACTACGGCGGCATGCCGAACTACGGACCCCCGCCGGACAACAACCTGGTGTGGGCCATCCTCTGCACGGTGTTGTGCTGCTTGCCGCTGGGTATCGTCGCGATCGTGAAGTCGAGCCAGGTGCAGACGTTGTGGTCGCAGGGCTTCCACGCCGAAGCCCAGAAGGCCGCCGACGACGCGAAGAAGTGGTCCATGTGGGGAGCGATCGCCACCGGCGGCCTTTTCCTGCTGTACATCATCTTCATCGTGGTGATGGTCATCATCGGCGCGTCGGCGGGAAGCTTCACGCCGTGACGTCGTCCGTCTACACGGGATTCCCGGCGCGCGGGTTCAAAGCGAAGGCCCGCGCGCTGGGACCACCCCTCGCCATCGCGGCCGGGGCGGGCCTCGGCTGCGTCGTCCTCTGGCTGGGTGATCCCACCACTCCGGGCGGGCCGCTTCCGGTCTGTCCCACCAAGACTCTGCTGGGTATCGCCTGTCCCGGCTGCGGCGGCATGCGCATGGTCTACAGCGCGCTGCACGGGGACATCCCCGCCGCACTGCACTACAACGCGGTGTCCTTTGTGGTCCTTCTGCTGCTCGTCTGGAGCACCGTCGCCTGGGCGGTCGGCAGACTCCGCGGCCGCGCGGTGAACAGCTGGCTGCACTGGCGCTGGACGCCGCTCGCGTTCGGTGTCGTGTTCGTCGTCTGGTTCGTCATCCGTAACCTGCCTTTCGCCCCGTTCACCTCGCTCTACGTGTGAGTGCCGGGCCGAGGCCCGGATCGTCGGTGGTACCGAGTACGCTCCCGCGCACCGGTCTGCTCGGTGTGTACCCATGCCGTACATTCAGCCCGGGTCGCGCACGAGGCCCCGTGCGCCAGGGGCGAGGAACCAGCGAGGGGATTTCGATGACCACTCCCTACGGCCAGCAGCCGCCGGGACAGCAGCCGCCGCCCGGATCCGGGGACGGGCAGCAGCAGTCACCGGGACCGCAGCAGCCGTTCGGACAGCAGCCGTCGGGAGACCAGCCCTCGCCGTTCGGGCAACAGCCTCAGCAGCCGGTGGCGGGGGACCAGCCCTCGCCGTTCGGCCAGCAGGCCCCGGGAAATCAGCCTTCGCCGTTCGGGCAGCAGCCTTCGCAGCCGCAGCAGGGCGAGCAGCCTTCGCCGTTCGGGCAGCAGCCTGGGCAGGGGGCGCAGTCTTCTCCCTTCGGCCAGCAGCCCGCGCCGGGCGAGCAGCCGTCTTCGCCGTTCGGGCAGCAGCAGTCCCCGCCGCAGGGTGCCCAGCCTTCGCCGTTCGGTCAGCAGCCGCAGCAGGGCGAGCCGCCCTCTCCCTTCGGCCAGCAGCCGAGCCAGCCGTTCGGTGCGCAGCCGCAATCCCCGTTCGGGCAGCAGCCGGGACAGCCTTCGCCGTTCGGCCAGCAGGGCCAGGCCTCGCCGTTCGGCCAGTCCTCCCAGTTCGGTCCGCAGACCGACTACGCCCACTGGGGCCTGCGCGCGGGCGCGACGCTCATCGACTTCGGCCCGATCGTCGTCCTGCCGATCATCGGCGCGATCATCTCGGCGGCGGGGCCTGACACACTCGGCCTGTTCATCGCCGGCCTCGGCTATCTCGCCGGGTTCGCGTGGACCGTCTACAACCGGTGGATCAAGATGGGCACCACCGGCCAGTCGCTCGGCAAGAAGATCCTGAAGATCAAGCTCGTCCGCGAGAGCGACGGCCAGCCGATCGGCCCGCTGATGGCCTTCGTCCGGGATCTGTGCCACAACCTGGACGGCTGGGTCTGCGGCCTCGGTTACCTCTGGCCGCTGTGGGACGAGAAGAACCAGACGTTCGCCGACAAGATCCTCAGCACGGTCGTCGTGCCGGGTGAGGCCGACGCCGCGTCGGCGCCGTTCGGCCAGACACTGGGATTCCCCGCGCCGCCGCAGCCGGCTTCGTCGTCGTTCCCAGCGCCGCCCTCGCCCTTCGGGCAGCAGCCGCAGCAGCAGCCGTTCGGCGCGCCGCAGCAGCCCCAGCCGCCGCAGCCGTTCGGGCAGCAGCCGCAGGGAACCGCGGCGCCGTCACCGGAGTCCCAGCCTGGGCCGGCCCTGGGTGAGGCCGAGCCGACTCAGGTCCTTCGCCCGGGGCAGCAGCCTCAGCAGGCACCGTCAGGGTTCGACGAAGCCGAGCCGACGCAGAAGATCACCCCGGAACAGCTGAGGCAGCAGCTGCCCGGAGCGGATGGGCCGAACGGGCCTGGAACACCGCAACAGTAAGGAAAAACCGGCGGGATCCACCCGCCGGCAAATGCGACAAAAGTGGGGAACCCCGATGACGAACCCGTACGGCCAGCAGCCCGGCCCCGGCCAGCAGCAGCCCTATGGCCAGCAGCCTCAGCCCGGATACGGGCCCCCGTCCGGCGCCACCCCCGCGCCGTACGGCCAGCCCTCCGGGCCGAACCCGATGCCGTACGGCCAGCCGGCGCCGTACGGCCAGCCCGCGCCGTACGGTCAGCCCGCGCCATACGGCGCTCCGGGAGGTATGCCCGGCGGTGGCGGTGACATCAACTCGATCCCGGATTACAAGGGTTGGGCGATCGGCTGCATCTTCCTCTGCTGGATCATCGCGATCTTCGCGATCATGAAGTCCAACGAGGTCAACACGTACAAGATGCAGGGCAACTACGCCGCCGCCATGGACGCGTCGAAGTCGACGAAGACCATGTGCATGATCGCCTCGATCATCGGCGGTGTCGGCTGCCTGTTCTCCATTCTCTGGATCGTCCTGGTCGCCGCGAGCATCTAGCCCGACCCGTAGCCGAAAGAACGACGAGGACCACTTTCATGACCAACCCCTACGGCCAGCAGCAGCCCTACGGACAGCAGCCTGGCTATGGGCCGCCGTCCGGTGGCATGCCCGCCCCCTACGGCCAGCCGGCTCCGTACGGCCAGCCTGCCCCTTACGGCGCACCGGGCGGCATGCCCGGTGGTGGTGGCGACATCAACGCCATCAAGGACTACAAGGGCTGGGCGATCGGCTGCATCTTCCTCTGCTGGATCATCGCGATCTTCGCGATCATGAAGTCCAACGAGGTCAACACGTACAAGATGCAGGGCAACTACGCCGCCGCCGCGGACGCGTCGAGGTCCACGAGGACCATGTGCATGATCGCGTCGATCATCGGTGGCCTCGGCTGCGTGTTCGCCATCGTGATGATCATCATCTCGATCGTCGCGGCCGCGTCGGTGCCGAGCTGCTACGGCCGCTACTGCTGATTCCGGGGCGCACCACCCCGATGTCGGTCCCAGGTGGGACGATGTCGGGGTGGTGAACCTCTATCGCGACACCGGAGTGGTGTTGCGGACGCACAAGCTGGGCGAGGCCGACCGGATCGTCACCTTGCTCACGCGGCGGCACGGCAAGGTCCGTGCGGTCGCGAAGGGCGTGCGTCGGACGTCATCGCGCTTCGGGGCGCGCCTGGAGCCGTTCGGGCACGTCGACGTCCAGTTCTACACCGGCCGCTCCCTCGACGTGATCACCCAGGTCGAGACGGTCGACGCCTTCGCGCTGCCGCTGGTGGCCGACTACCAGCGCTACACCGCCGCGAGCGCCATCGCCGAGACCGCGGACCGGTTGTCCGCCGAAGAAGGCGAGCCGGTGCTCAAGCTCTACATGCTCGTCGTCGGAGCGCTACGGGCGCTCGCGGGCGGGGAACGGGACAGTTCCCTCATCCTCGACGCCTTCTTCCTGCGGGCCATGGCCTACGCCGGCTGGGCGCCCGCGATCACCGAATGCGCCCGCTGTGGCCTGCCCGGGCCGCACAAGGCGTTCAGCGTGTCCGCCGGCGGGTCGATGTGCCCGGATTGCCGGGTTCCCGGCTGTGTCCACCCGTCCCCAGAGGTGCTGACGCTGCTCGCGGCGCTCCTGCACGGCGAGTGGCCGGTGGCCGAGGCTTCGCTGCCGGTGCCGCGGCGGGACGCGTCCGGCCTGGTCGCGGCGCATCTGCAGTGGCATCTGGAGCGCCAGTTGCGGTCGCTGCCCCTGGTGGAGAGGCGTGCGCGGGAGAGCGCCACCGGAGCGCAGTAGGGTCGCAGGCACAGGTTTCACTCGATCAGGAGGCTCGAAGGTGCTGCGCAGGGGACGCGAGAACAAGGCGTCACAATTCGAACTTCGCGCGCCGGAGCCGCATCCGTCCGGTGCCCGGCCGCCGGAGATCCCCAAGGAACTCCTCCCGAAACACGTGGCGCTGGTGATGGACGGCAACGGCCGCTGGGCCAACCAGCGGGGACTGCCGCGGATCGAGGGCCACAAACGCGGTGAAGCGGTGATGATCGACGTCGCCAGCGGCGCCGTGGAACTCGGCGTCAAATGGCTTTCGGTGTACGCGTTCTCCACCGAGAACTGGAAGAGGAGCCCGGAAGAGGTCCGCTTCCTGATGGGCTTCAACCGCGACACCATCCGCCGCCAGGTCGACTACCTCGGCTCGATCGGCGTCCGCATCCGCTGGGCGGGCCGCCGCCCCAAGCTGTGGGCGAGCGTCATCAAGGAACTGCAGGTCGCCGAGGAGAAGACGAAGCACAACACGGCGCTGAACATGACGATGTGCGTCAACTACGGCGGCCGTGCCGAACTGGGCGACGCCATGCGCCGGATCGCGCAGGACGTCGCCGACGGGAAGCTGAATCCGGACAAGGTCACCGAGAAGACCATCGGCAAATACCTGTACCAGCCCGACATGCCGGACGTGGACCTGTTCCTGCGGCCGTCGGGGGAGCAGCGGACCTCGAACTTCCTGCTCTGGCAGTCGGCCTACGCCGAGATGGTCTATCAGGACACGCTCTTCCCCGACTTCGACCGCACCCACCTGTGGCGGGCCTGCCTCGAATTCGCGAAACGGGACCGCCGCTTCGGCGGAGCCGTCGACAAGGCTTCGGAAGGAACCTCATGACCACCGAGGCGGCGGATACGGCGGCCCTGCTCACCTCCGCGCGTGAAGCGCTCGAGCGCTATCTCGAAGTCCACGTCGACGACGACGGCGCACTGACCTTCTCGCACGCGGACGTCCCGTGCGTCATCCAGGCGACCCGGCTGGCCGAAGGCCTCACCGTGCTGAGCCTGACCTGCGTCGTCGCCTGGGATCTGCCGGACGACCCGGCGATCGCGGCCTCGGCCGCCGAACGCGCCGGGCAGGGCCTGTTCGGGACGCTCGGGGTCGTGCGTTCGGAGAAGGGCATCGACATCACGCTGAGGTACGCGTTCCCGGCCGAGGGCATGGACCCCTCGCCGCTCGGAACGCTGCTCATGCTGGTCGTCTCGACGGCGTCGCAGCTGCGTTCGGACCTGCTGGGTACCGCTCCCGGGGAGTGACCGCCGGAACACAGGGTCACCTGGCATCATCGCGCGCATGGAAACCATTTCCAGGAGCGCCCCGGAGAAGAAGCCGGCCCGGCGGTTCAAGATCACCTCGATCGAGGTGCTCTGCGCGATCCTGCTGATCGCGATCCTCGGGCAGAGCTGGCTCCAGCAGGTGTTCGACGTGCCCGCGCTGCGGACCGGCTCGACGGTGTTCGTCGCCGTCTGCGTACAGGCACTGCCGTTCCTGGTGCTCGGGGTGCTGATCAGCGGCGCGATCGCGGCGTTCGTGCCCGCGCGGGTGCTGGAGAAGGTGCTCCCTCGCCGGGCCGGTGCGGCGGTCGGGGTCGCGGGGCTGGCCGGGGTCGCCCTGCCGGGGTGCGAATGCGCGTCGGTGCCGGTCGCGCGGCGGCTGATCGGCCAGGGGGTCGCGCCCGCTGCCGCGCTGACGTTCCTGTTGGCCGCGCCCGCGGTGAACCCGGTGGTGCTGGTCGCCACGGCGGTGGCGTTCCCCGGGAATCCGGAAATGGTGTTCGCCCGGTTCGCCGGTTCGCTCGCCACGGCGATGGTGATGGGCTGGCTGTGGGCGAAGTGGGGCAAGCTCGACTGGATCGCGGAGCGGGCTCTGCGGCGACTTCCCGAGGTTCAGCACGGTTCGCGCTGGAAGACGTTCGCCGAGACCGCGCGGGCGGATCTGGTCGAGGCGGGCGGGTTCCTCGTGCTCGGCGCGATGATCGCCGCCGCGATGAACGTGCTGGTGCCCGCCAAATGGTTCGGGGTGCTGGGGGAGCAGATCGTGCTCGGCGTCCTGGTGATGGCGGTGCTCGCCGTCGTGCTGGCGCTGTGCAGTGAGGCCGACGCCTTCGTCGCCGCGTCGCTGACCGCGATGCCGCTGCTGCCGAAACTGGTGTTCCTGGTGGTCGGGCCCGCGATCGACGTGAAGCTGTTCGCCCTGCAGACCGGCACCTTCGGCAAATCGTTCGCGCTGCGGTTCGCGCCCGTGACGTTCGTGGTCGCGCTGTCCTGCGCCGTCGTGTCGGGTGTGCTGATCCTCGGAGGTGGGGCGTGAAACGCGAGACCCAGAACATCCTGCTGATCCTGCTCGGCGGCGCGCTGCTCAAGATCACGATCAACGGCGACTACCTGCGTTACGTCAAACCCGCGCAGCAGCCGTGGATCATCGCGGGCGGCGCGGTGATGGTCGCGTTGGGCGCGGTCGCGATCGTCCGCGACCTGCTGGCCGCGCGGGCCGCCGCCGTCGTGTCCGGTGACGTCCACGCGCACGACCACAACACCCGGTCGGCCTGGCTGCTGATGGTGCCGGTGCTGGCCGTGTTCCTGGTCGCGCCGCCCGCGCTCGGCGCCGATTCGGTGACCCGTACCGAGGCCAGGGCGCCGCAGAGCGCTTCGGCGAGCAACGCGGCCGCCTTCCCGCCCCTGCCCGCCGGGGACGTAGTGCCGCTGGAGGTCAACGAGTTCGTCAGCCGGGCCGGGTGGGATTCCAGCGGCTCGCTGAACGGCCGGACGGTGCGGCTGTCCGGGTTCGTCGTGCACAACGAGGGCAACACGATGCTCGCGCGGATGGTGATCGGCTGCTGCGCCGCCGACGCCTTCCCGATCACCGTGCGGATGGTGGGCGAGGGCGTGCCGGGCTACGGGAACGACACCTGGCTGGAGGTCACCGGGACGGTCGTGCCGGGGACCGCGGTGCGGGAGAACAGCTACACGCCGGACCTGACGCTCACGTCGGTGCGGCAGGTGCCGGCGCCGAAGGACCCGTACGAGTACTGAGCGGACCGTGTCACCTCGTGAGTGGCAAGGACGGTTCTAACCGTCCTTGCCACTCACGAGACGCACGGCTCGTCAGTGGTTCGAGCAGGTCCCCACGATCTCCACGGTGTGGCTGATGTCGGAGAACCCGTGCTCCGAAGCGATCTTCTCGGCCCACCGCTCCACCGCGGGCCCCTCGACCTCGACGGTGCTGCCGCAGAGACGGCACACCAGGTGATGGTGGTGGTGCGACGAGCAGCGCCGGTAGATGGCCTCGCCGGTGTCGGTGCGCAGGACGTCGATCTCGCCCGCCTCCGACAGCGACTGCAGCGTCCGGTACACCGTGGTGAGACCGATGCCGTCTCCGCGTTTACGCAGCTCGTCGTGCAGTTCCTGGGCGGAACGGAAGTCGTCGATCTCCTTGAGCAGCTCGACCACGGCGGCCCGCTGTTTCGTCGACCGGCGTCCCGGCACCGGCGCGGAACTGTTGGCCGTCGTCGGACTCATGCTCACTTCCCCTCCTGAACGTGGGCTACGGCGTCCACCACGATATGCGCAAGGTGATCGTCGACGAGCCGGTACACCACCTCACGGCCGCGTCGCTCACCCTGTACGACACCCGCGGTCTTCAGCACCCGCAGGTGCTGGCTGATCAGCGGCTGCGCCACATCGAGCGTGTCCACCAGTTCGTGCACGCACCTGTCCGCGTTACGCAGCTGCAGGACGATGGCGATGCGCACGGGCGCGGCGAGCGCCCTGAGCAGGTCGCCGGCGTCCGCGAGGACGGCGGGCGAAGCCGACGTGGCGGGTTCGGCGGGGGGACGGGCTGACGAATGCGGTCCGGGGTCTTCCGCGAGGCCCGGGGCGGCAGAGTCCGGGGTCACCGTAGCCATCGCCGCCTCCATGTCCATCATGATTTCCGAAGTCATTGCCAGTAACAGTCCAGCCCATCTTAGTGTTCCCGCCCCCGGTGGTCTGTTCGCCGACCGGGCGACCACTTGGCGGCGATGTTACTGCTCCATTCGGGTGACTTCGCAAAGAAATGACCATTCCACTTCGCATGTGGTCGCCAACGGTGCAAGGTTGTCGCGGAGCGTTTCGTCGCTTCTCGTACGCTGACGACCGCGCTCTGAGGGCCCGGAGAGGCAGTGGGGAGACATGACTCGTTTCGTGACGAAGCTGGCCGCCGCGACGGCGGCCGTCGCTTTGGCGTCGGTTCCGGGGCTCGCCTCGGCGCAGACGACGCAGGCCGTCGATGAGAAGACCGGCCCCGTGTCGTTCGCGAATGTGGCGTCCGTGCGCATCGGGAACCCGGGATCGCTGATCACCGAGACCCAGCGCTCGCCGCTGACGCCCGGCCAGTCGAAACTCTCCCCGGACCGCACCGTCGTCCCGCGCGACGACGGCGAGAAGAACACCTTCGGCGACAAATGGGCCGTCAACCTGGGCCGCTTCGGCGCGCAGAGCCCGTTCCCGCCCGGTATCGCCAGCCGTGACCACAACGTGGTCGCCGCGCTGCAGCAGACCACGGTCCCGACGGCGGTCGCCGAGAGCAACTACGCCCTGCTCGACAACGGGCGCGGGGGCGCGAAGCCCGCCGACAACACCGTGCTGGTGCTCGAAGGCGCGAAGAGCGCCGTCGACTGCTCGTCGCCGGGCAAGGTGACGTCGTCGACGAGCGTGGGCAAGATCTGGGTGCGGGACGAGACCGGCGCGCTCAAACCGTCCGGCGCCTCGGGTGTCGACGTCAAGGGGCTCAAGCTCGGCCCGCCGTCGGTCATCAAGAACGAGAACATCGGCAAGGACGAGACCACCTCCGACCTGACCGTGTCCCGTGTGACCGCCTTCGACCAGCTCATCCGGCAGGACGGCTGGCGCAACGGCGACGTGACCGCGGTGGCGGGCTGGAAGGTGGACATCGTCACGCACGTGCGCGACGACGCGGGCAAGGACCTGCGCGAGGCCCGCACGACGCTCGTGCTCGGCGGCGTGAGCTGCTCGATCCCCAAGAACTTCGTCGCGAAGCCCGCCGGCGGTACCGGACCGGGCGCGGCGCCCGAGCAGCCCGCGGTGCCGGGGACGGTGCCCGCGGGCGGTATCCCGCCGCAGGCCGAGGACTCGACGCGGACCGTGGTCGGGCTGGGGCTGCTGGGCGGCGGCATCATGATCGGCGCCGCGGCCATGCTGCTCTTCCGCCGTCGCAAGCCCGTTCCGGTGCGGGAGAAGTAGCGGCCCCGTGCGGCCCTGGCTGGCGGCACTGTCCGCCGTCGTCTCCGCGCTCGCCATCTCCGCGGGCGTGATCGTGCTGACCTGGATCCCGCCGGAACAGACGGTGTCGTTCGCCGAACCCGCGGTCTTGCCCGGTGAGGACGGCGCTCCCTTGGCGCTGCCCGCCGACAGTCACGTCCGCGGGCAGCGGCCCGGCACCATACGCCTGCCCGAAGGCGGATCGGCGAGGCTCGTGCGCTCCGAGGTCAACTCCACCGGCGTCCTCCCGATCCCGCGCGGGCTCGGCGACGCGGCCTGGTGGGGTGCGCGGCTCGGCGCCGAAGCGGGTACCGCGCTGATCTCCGGGCACGTCAACTGGGGCGGCGTCAAAGGGCCGTTCGACGAGCTGTGGCGGATGCGGGAGGGCCAGGAGGTGGCCGTCAGCGACGCGGCGGGCGGTATCTGGGTCTATCGCGTGCGGGAGATCGTCACGGTGCACAAGAACGACCTGCCCGCGCAGGCGGCGAAGCTGTTCGCGCAGAGCGGGCCGCACCGGCTGGTCCTCGTCACCTGCGGCGGCGACTACCTGGGCGGGACCGACGGCTACCGGGACAACCGGGTGATCGTCGCGACCCCCGTTTCGGGGCCTCCCGCCTGACCTGCGTTTCGTCCTCTGAATGCGGTCCTTGCGCGTGCAACTACCGCATTCAGAGGACGAAACGCGGAATGTCATGCAACCCAGGTCGGCTCGCGTCGCGTGTCTAGCGACACCGGCCGCTCCGGCGGCCAGACGCGAGCAAGGAGTAATACCCGATGGTGGGACAGTTCGACGACGAGACGGCGAGCGAGGAGCAGCCGAAGAAGCGCTCCAGCCTGGGGTTGATCCTCATCGGCGCCGCGATCTTCGTGGTGGCGGCCGTGGTCGCGGTGTTCGTGTTCACCGGAACGAGTGATCCTGTCGTCGCGGCCACGCAGGACCAGGCGAACACGTCCGCGGGACAGACGCCCCAGACCCCGGCGGACGCGGGACAGGCGCCCGGAACGGTCAAACTCCCCGGCGGCGGCACGGCGAAACTGATCCGCAAGGAGCTGACCGCGGACGGGACCCTTCCCATCCCCGAGGGCCTCGACGAAGCCACCTGGTGGGGCGCGAAACTGGGCGCCGAGCAGGGCGCTTCCCTGCTTTCCGGGCATGTGAACTGGAAAGGGCGGAAGGGCCCGTTCGACGAATTGTGGCGGCTCAAGACCGGCCAGGAGGTCGACGTCGTCGACACCGACGGCGGCAAGTGGGTGTACAAGATCGGCGAGATCGTCACCGTGCACAAGACGAAGCTGGCCGAGCAGGCGGAGAAGCTGTTCGGGCCGGACGGGCCGCATCGCCTGGTGCTGGTCACCTGCGGTGGCGAGTACGTCGGCGGGACCGACGGTTACGAGGACAACCGCATCGTCACCGCCTCGTTGGTCAGCAGGCCCTGAGCGGTCCGACCTCGCCGGAGGTCGTGCGGGGACGGGCGGTTAGTCTTGTCCTTCTAGCCCATACCCGTCCCCGCATGCTTCGGAGCGTGGAGTGCCCGCCAACACCATTGAGACCGTCGTCAGCCTGTGCAAGCGTCGAGGCTTCGTTTTCCCGTGTGGAGAGATCTACGGCGGTACCAAGTCGGCGTGGGACTACGGGCCCCTCGGTGTCGAACTCAAGGACAACATCAAGCGCCAGTGGTGGAAGACCGTCGTGCAGAGCCGCGACGACGTCGTCGGCCTCGACTCGTCGGTGATCCTGCCGCGCCAGGTGTGGGTCGCGTCGGGTCACCTCGACGTCTTCACCGACCCGCTGATCGAATGTCTCTCCTGCCACAAGCGGTTCCGCGCCGACCAGCTGGCCGAGGACTTCTCCGCGCGTTCGGGCAAGGAGGTGTCCGAGGACGACCTGTCCGAGGTGCCGTGCCCGAACTGCGGCAACCGCGGGCAGTACACCGCGCCGCGTGACTTCAACATGATGCTCAAGACCTTCCTCGGCCCGGTCGAGTCCGAGGAAGGCGTGCACTACCTCCGTCCGGAGACCGCGCAGGGCATCTTCATCAACTTCCTCAACGTGCAGACCACCGCGCGGAAGAAGCCGCCGTTCGGCATCGGCCAGATCGGCAAGTCGTTCCGGAACGAGATCACGCCGGGCAACTTCATCTTCCGCACGCGCGAGTTCGAGCAGATGGAGATGGAGTTCTTCGTCGAGCCGGGCGAGGACGAGACCTGGCACCAGTACTGGATCGACGCGCGCACCGAGTGGTACAAGGACCTCGGCATCAAGCCGGAGAACCTGCGCCACTACGAGCACCCGAAGGAAAAGCTCTCCCACTACTCGAAGCGCACCGTCGACATCGAGTACCGCTTCGCGTTCAACGCGGGCCAGGAATGGGGCGAGCTCGAAGGCATCGCGAACCGCACCGACTTCGACCTCACGACGCACTCGAACCACTCCGGCGTCGACCTGTCGTTCTTCGACCAGGCTTCGAAGCAGCGGTTCCGCCCGTTCGTCATCGAGCCCGCGGCCGGTGTCGGCCGGTCGATGATGGCGTTCCTCGTCGACGCCTACCACGAGGACGAGGTCCCGAACGCCAAGGGCGGCGTCGACAAACGCGCCGTGCTGAAGCTGGACTACCGGCTCGCGCCGTTCAAGGTCGCCGTGCTTCCGTTGTCCCGCAACGCCGATCTCACGCCGAAGGCGCGCGACGTCGCGGCGGCGCTGCGCAAGCACTGGAACGTCGACTTCGACGACGCCGGCTCGATCGGCAAGCGGTACCGGCGTCAGGAAGAGATCGGGACGCCGTTCTGCGTCACCGTCGACTTCGACACGCTCGACGATCTCGCGGTGACCGTGCGGGAGCGCGACACCATGGCGCAGGAGCGGGTCGCGATCGACAAGCTGGAGTCGTACCTGGCGGGCCGGCTGATCGGCTGCTGAGGTCGTATTGCGCGTGAAGGCCCCCTTCCCTCGGCTCAGCCGAGGGAAGGGGGCCTTCACGCGCTGTGCCACCCCTGACAACTGTCACCCTCAGGTCATGACGCGCGGCCCACGTCCGCGGCGCCCCCGCGCGACAAGCTCGAGGTATGCGAGAACAAGACATCACCGCGGGGGCGGCGGTACGGCTTTCCGGGCTGCGTAAGCACTATGGCGACGTCCACGCGGTCGACGGCGTGGACATGACGATCGCGCCGGGCGAGGTGGTCGCGCTCCTCGGCCCCAACGGCGCGGGCAAATCCACCACCGTCGACATGATCCTGGGCCTGAGCGTGCCCGACAGCGGCACGGTGACCGTGTTCGGCCGCGAGCCGGGTGACGCGGTCGGCGACGGGATGATCGGCGCGATGCTGCAGGGCGGCGCGCTCGTCGAAGATCTCACGGTCGCCGAGACCGTCGGCATGGTCGCGGCGCTGCACCGCGAGCCGATGCCCGTGCGGGAGGCGTTGCGCCGCGCCGGGATCGAGGACCTCGCGAACCGGCGCTCCACCAGGCTTTCCGGTGGGCAGAAGCAGCGTGTGCGGTTCGCCGTCGCGCTCGTGAGCGACCCCGATCTGCTGATCCTCGACGAGCCGACCGCCGCGATGGACGTCGGCACGCGCCGCGAGTTCTGGAAGTCCATGTACGAGTACACGGACTCCGGCCGCACGGTCCTGTTCGCCACCCACTACCTCGAAGAGGCCGAAGAGTTCGCCGACCGTGTCGTGCTGATGCGGTCGGGGCGGATCGTCGCGGACGGTTCGGTCGCGCAGGTCCGTGCGCTGGCCGGGGGACGCACGATCCGCGCGGTGGTGCCCGCGGCGGCGGAGCCGGTGATCGCGGGGCTGCCCGCGGTCACCGGGTTCGAACTCCGCGCCGGCCGGGCGGCGATCTCCAGTTCCGATTCCGACGTCACGCTGCGGGCGTTGCTGGCCCACGTGCCCGAAGCACGCGACATCGAGATCGGCGCCGTCGGCCTCGAAGGCGCCTTCCTTTCCCTGACCACCGATGCCACCGAGGAAACCGTCCGATGAACCCCACCTACCTCAAGACCGAGATCGTCCGCACCTTCCGGTCCACCCGGTTCGTGCTCTTCGCCATCGCCTTCCCGGTGCTGATGTTCCTGTTGCAGGCCAACGTTTTCGCCTCGGGCCAACTGAACATCGCCGGCGTGATCATGGTCAACATGATGGCCTTCGGCGCCTTCTCCGCCGCGATGACGAGCGGCGCGAAACTGGCCATCGAGCGGTCCACGGGCTGGCAGCGCCAGCTGCGGCTGACCCCGCTGACCGGCGCCGGCTACCTCGGCGGCAAGGCCCTCTCGGCGATGCTCGTCGCGCTTCCGTCGCTGCTCGTCGTCCCGCTGATCGGCGTCCTGTTCCAGGGCGTCCACCTCGACGCCGCCGGCTGGCTGCGGCTGGTGCTGGGCTGCTGGCTCGGCGCGATCCCGCTGGTGCTGCTCGGCCTGCTGCTGGGCCAGTTCGGCACACCGGAGTCGATGCAGCCGCTGAACATGATCGTCATGATGGGCATGGGTTTCCTGGGCGGCCTGTGGATCCCGATCGACGGGATGCCGTCGTGGATGGCCGACATCGCCCAGGTGACGCCGACGTACTGGCTGATCCAGCTGGTCCGCCCGGTGGTCACCGACCAGCTGACGGTGAGTCTCCCGGCCGCGCTCGGCGTGCTGGCGGCGTGGACCGCGGTCCTCGGGGCGCTGGTGATCAGGCGTTACCGTAAGGACAGTGCGCGGGTTTGAGAGATGGGTGAACCGGTGAGCGACTACCCGGGCAGGGTCGAGACGGGCTTGAACAGCCGGGAGAACTGGTGGGCGGACATGCCGCCGCGAACCGGCCGCGGTCCCCGGCCGAGGCGGTGGGTGCTCTTCGGTCTCGCCTTCATCGGGCCCAGCCTCGTCCCCGCGGCGGTCGATCTGGCCACCGACGGGGTGACCGGGAAAGAGCTGGTGATCGCCGCGCTCCTGCTCTTCTACGGCTCCTGTTACGTGCTGTTCCCGCTCAGCCTGCGGCCTTCCCGCCGGAAGCTGACCTACGTCTTCTCGGTGGTGATGCTGCTCATCGGTCTCACCCTGGTGTTCCTGCACGGCAACAACCCGTACATCCTGATCTACGCGACGGCGGTGCTGGCCTTCACGTTGCCGCCGGCGTGGGCGCTGATCCTGGACGCTGGCGCGCTGCTGGTGGTGCTGGCCGTCCACCTGGTCATCGGGAAGGACGACTTCGGCGACCTGGTGGCGGTCACCTCCATCACGGCGGCGATGTTCTTCATGGCGAACCTGGTCCGCGCGGTGCGGAAACTGGAGGCGGCGAACCGGGAGATCGCCACGCTCGCGGTGGCGGGCGAACGCGAGCGGCTGGCGCGGGATCTGCACGACATCCTCGGCCACAGCCTCACCACCATCACGGTCAAGGCGGGGCTCGCCCGCCGCATCCTGGAGAGCGGCAAGGACGACACCCGCGCGCTGCAGGAGATCCGCGAGGTCGAGAGCCTGACCCGCAGCGCGCTTTCGGATATCCGCGCCACGGTCTCCGAATATCGCGAGGTGTCGCTGCCGGCGGAGGTCGCCGGTGCGCGGGCGGCGTTGCGGGCGGCCGAGATCGACGCGGATCTGCCGCACGCGGTGGACGACGTCGACCCGGCCCTGCAGCGCATTTTCGGCTACGTGCTGCGGGAAGCGGTCACCAACGTGATCCGGCATTCCGGGGCGAAGCGGGTGAAGGTCCGTCTCGGCAAGACCTGGCTGGAAGTCGAGGACGACGGCGAAGGCGGCGAGGCGATGGAGGGAAACGGCCTGCGCGGCCTCACCGAACGGCTGGACGCGGTCGGCGGGACCTTGACCGCCACCACGCCGCCTGGGGGAGGATGGCTCGTCCGGGCGGACGTACCCGAGTCCGCGCTGCGGAGTGGCGTGCCCGCGCCGCTCTCCGAACCCGCTGGAGGCTGCGCGTGATCCGGGTCCTGCTCGCCGACGACCAGGCGATGGTGCGCGGGGCGCTGGCCACCGTGCTCGGCCTCGAAGCCGACATCGAGGTGGTCGCCCAGGTCGGCTCGGGCGACGAAGTGCTCCAGCGGGCGAAGGAGACCGCCCCGGACGTCGCGCTGCTCGACGTGCAGATGCCGGGCAAGGACGGTCTCGAAGCCGCCGCCGAACTGCACGGCGCGCTCCCGTTGTGCCGGATCATCATCTGCACCACCTTCGGGCGGCCCGGCTACCTGTCGCGGGCGATGGCGGCGGGTGCCGCGG
This sequence comes from Amycolatopsis sp. NPDC058340, assembly GCF_042723975.1. Lineage (NCBI taxonomy): Bacteria > Bacillati > Actinomycetota > Actinomycetes > Pseudonocardiales > Pseudonocardiaceae > Amycolatopsis > Amycolatopsis sp. NPDC058340. The sequence goes on from NZ_JBHXIB010000015.1 coordinate 45,530, forward strand.
GATTCGTGGTCAAGGACGCCCCGCCAGAACAGCTCGTCGACGCCGTCCGCCGGGTCCACGGCGGGCTCCGGGTGGTCGATCCCGCACTCGCCGCCGAATCGCTCGCCACCGGCGCGAGCCCGCTCACCGGACGCGAACACGACGTGCTGAAGGCCGCCAAGGACGGCAGCACGGTGGCCGATATCGCCCGCTCGCTGCACCTTTCCGAAGGCACCGTGCGCAACCATCTTTCGGCCGCGATGGGCAAGACCGGGGCGAGGACCCGGGCCGAGGCGGTGCGGCTCGCGGAAGAGCACGGCTGGCTCTGAGATCACCCTGCCGCTCTGCGAGAATCACCCCCGTGAGTACCGCCGAACGGACCAAACCCACCCGCGCGAACTGGGTGCGCCGGACCTTGGCGGGGTTCCTGCTGATCGTCGTCGCGCTGATCGGCGGAACGGCGTTCCGGGTCTGGCAGGTGGCGCGGGAGGACGTGCGCGACCGGGCCGACGTCATCGTGGTGCTCGGCGCGGCCCAGTACAACGGCAGGCCGTCGGAGATCTTCCAGGCCCGGCTGGCCAAGGCGAAGACGCTGTACGACCAGGGCGTCGCGAAGGTGATCGTCACCGCGGGCGGCAAGAAGGCCGACGACAACTACACCGAGGCCCACGCGGGCGCGCAGTGGCTGCGCAAACGGGGTGTGCCGGTGTCGGCGACGCTGCCGGTCGGTGAGGGCAGCGACACCCTGCGCAGCCTCCGCGCGGTCGCCGAGCAGGTGCAGCAGCGAGGCTGGAAGACGGCCGTGCTGGTCAGCGACCCGTGGCACTCGTTCCGGGCGCGGGTGATGGCCGACGACCTCGGGCTCGACGCCTGGACGTCGCCCACCCACCGCGGCCCGATCGTGCAGGCCCGCGAGACGCAGGCGCGCTACATCGTCCGCGAGACCGGCGCGTTGCTGTATTACCGCCTCACCAGGTTCCCCGCGGAGGTCTGAAGCCGATAAGTGTCGGTGATCGCGCCTAAGCTTGGCTGGTGAGCGACATCTACACCGAGGCCGACAGGGCGCGCCTGCTGCCCGAGCGGCCCAAGGGCGCGGCGCTGGAGGGCGCGGAAGACGGGCGGAGCGCCTTCGCCCGTGATCGCGCACGCGTGCTGCACTCGGCGGCCCTGCGGCGGCTGGCGGGCAAGACCCAGGTGGTCGGCCCTGGTGAAGGTGCCGAGGTCAGCGGCGTGCCGCGCACACGGCTGACGCATTCGCTGGAGGTCGCCCAGATCGGCAGGGGGATCGCGGACGAGCTGGGCGCGGACCCGGATCTGGTGGACACCGCCGGTCTCGCGCACGACATCGGGCATCCGCCGTTCGGGCACAACGGCGAGCGCGCGCTGGACGAGGTCGCGCAGCCGTGCGGCGGGTTCGAGGGCAACGCGCAGACCTTGCGGATCCTGACCAGGCTGGAGCCCAAGGTCCTGCTCGAAGGCGGGGCCGCCGGCGGGCTGAACCTCACCCGCGCCTGCCTCGACGCCTCGACGAAGTATCCGTGGACCCGTGAGGAAGGCAATCCGAAGTACGGCGTGTACGCCGACGACGCCGAGGTCTTCGCGTGGGTCCGGCGAGGAGCGCCGGAGCGCCGCACCTGTCTGGAAGCGCAGATCATGGACTGGTCCGACGACGTCGCGTATTCCGTGCACGACGTCGAGGACGGCGTGCTGGCGGGCCGGATCTCGTTGCGGGTATTGGCCGACGCGGAGGAACGCGCGGCGGTGGCCGAGGCGGCGCGGAGGTTTTCGCACCAGTCCCAGTCCACTTTGGAAGGTGCGGCGAAGGAACTGCTCGACCTGCCCGTGGTCGCGGAACTCACCGGACCGGGGCTCGACGGCTCGCTCAAGGCGCAGGTCGCGCTGAAACGGCTGACGAGTGAGCTGGTCGGCCGGTTCGCGACGGCGGTGGTCGGCGCGACGAGGGAGGCGTACGGCGAAGGACCGCTGAGCCGCTACGCCGCGCGCCTGGTCGTTCCGGAGCAGGTCGCGGCCGAGGTCGCGCTGTTCAAGGCGCTCGCGCTGCGGTACGTGATGAGCGACAGGCGGCGCCTCGCGATGCAGGACGGCCAGCGTCAGACGCTCGCCGAACTGGTCGGCGCGCTGTGCCGCCGCGCGCCGGACGCGCTCGACGGCCTGTTCCTGCCCGCCTGGGAGGCCGCCTCGGACGACGCGGCCCGTCTGCGCGTGGTCGTCGACCAGGTGGCGTCGCTCACGGACGCCCAGGCGTACGCGTGGCACGCCTGGCACACCGGCCGCCACGGCTGAGGTCCTCGTGAGTGGTAAGGACGGTTCTAACCGTCCTTACCACTCACGAGGACCTACCTTCGGACAGGAGACGGACGGGCCCGTGCACGGTACGGTCTGCGGCATGGGAGCTGTCGAAAGCCACCTCCGGTTTGGTCTGGACCTCTATCGGGTGCTGGCGAGCCGCGGGCAGAACGCGTGCTTCTCGCCGTACTCGATCGCGAGCGCGCTCGGCCTGGTGACCCAGGCCGCCAAGGGGAAGACCCGCGAGGAGCTGATCGCGCTGCTCGGCGACCCGGACGAGCTCGCCGACCTGCTGGGCAAGGCCTCGTCCCTGCTCGAAGACGGTCCCGAACTCGCGGTCGCGAACACGCTCTGGGCCTGGGACGGGCTGCCGCTCGAAGACTCCTTCCGCGACGAACTCGCGACCTGGCCGGGCGGGAAGGTCGAGAGCGCCCCGTTCGGCGAAGATCCGGAGGCCGCGCGACGGCTGATCAACGCCGACGTCGCCGAGGCCACCCGCGAACTGATCCCCGAACTCCTGAAGCCGGGGACCGTCGCGCGGGACACCGTCGCCGCGATCGTCAACGCCCTGTATCTCAAAACCGCCTGGACCAATCCGTTCTCGCGTGACAACACCGCGCCCGCGGACTTCCACGCGCCGTCCGGCACCCGTACGGTGCCGACGATGTGGCTCGAAAAACAGCTCGACCACACCCACGAGGACGGCTGGCAGGTCGTCCGGCTCGGCGCGGAGGGCGGGGTGGAGGCGATCGTCCTGCTGCCCGACGGCGACCTCGACGACGCCGAACTCGACGCGGCGAAGCTGGCGCGGCTGCTGGAGAACACGCGGTCCAAGACGATCGCGCTGTCCCTGCCGAAACTCGATCTCGACGTCGACAGCCCGTTGACGTCGAAGCTCCAGGATCTCGGCGTGCGGACGATGTTCACCGGCGGCGCCGACCTCACCGGGCTCGCCGACGACGACCGGCTCGAAGTGTCCGAGGTGCTCCACCAATCCGTGCTCCGCATCGACGAACAGGGCCTCGAAGGCGCCGCCGCGACAGCGGTGCTGATGCGGCTGACGTCGCTCATCGTCGACGAACCCCTGGAAGTCGCCGTCGATCGCCCCTTCCTTCTGCTCGTGAGGCATGCCTCGACGGGTGTGATCTACTTTCTCGCCCGCGTAGTCGAGCCGTGAGGACGGTCAGTGAGTCTTTTCCAGGCTGAGGCGGACGTGGAAGCCGGGGACACTCCCACGAGACCTCGCCGGTTCGCCGCCGCCGACGCCGCCATCATGGGCGGCTTCCTGCTGTTCGCCTTCCTGCTCTACAACGGGCTCTGGCTCGACCTCAAGGAAGGCTATCTCTGGAACAGCGCGTCGGATCAGAACCTGTGGGAGTGGTTCTTCTCCGTCACCGCGGACAACGTGCTGCATCTGAGGAATCCGCTCAGTTCGCATTTCCAGAACCATCCGCTCGGCGTGAACCTGATGGCCAACACGGCGATGCTCGGCATCGGCATCCCGCTCTCACCGGTCACGCTCACCTTCGGCCCGACGGTCACCTGGGCCATCGCGCTCACCGGCGGTCTCGCCGGCACGGCGGCGGCCTGGTACTGGGTCTTCTCACGGCATCTGGTCACGCACCGGGTCGGCGCGGCCATCGGCGGCGCCTTCGCCGGCTTCGCCCCGCCGATGATCTCGCACGGCAACGCGCACCCGAACTTCGTCGCGTGGTTCGTGCTGCCGTTCATCGCGTTGAAGGTCTTCAAGATCGCGCGCGGCGAACGCCCGGTCCGCAACGGGATCTTCCTCGGCCTGCTGGCGGCGTACCAGATCTTCCTCGGCGAAGAACCGCTGCTGATCTTCGCGATGGCGTTCGCGATCTTCGCCATCGCCTACTTCGCGACGAACTACCGCGAGTTCCCGCCGATGGCGAAACCACTGGGGATCGGCGTCGGCATCGGGGTGCTCGTGGCGCTCGTGCTGTGCGCTTTCCCGCTGTGGTGGCAGTTCTTCGGCCCGCAGAGCTATCAGGCGATCGAGCACGGCCCGGTCGGGAACGACACGGCCGCGTTCACCCGGTTCGCGACGCAGTCCGTCGCCGGGCAGCCGCAGGCGGCCGCGGACGTGTCGATGAACCGCACCGAGGAGAACGCCTTCTTCGGCTGGCCGTTGATCGTGCTGATGGTGGTCGTCACCGCCTGGCTGTGGCGCGAGGTGTTCGCGCGGGCGCTGGCGATCTCGATGTTCGTGATGGCCTGGCTTTCCCTTGGTGTGCAACTGATCGTGGTGCACGAGGAGACCGGCATCCCGGGGCCGTGGAAGCTTCTTTCGGAACTTCCGTTGTTCGAGTCGCTGCTGGAATCGCGGCTGGCGATGGGCTGCATCCCGCTCGTCGGCGCCTTGCTCGCGCTGGCGACCGAACGCGTGTACACGGTCGCCTCGAAACTGCCCGAAGTGCCGGGGGAGCGGCGATTCCCGTTGCGGCTGCTGTGGATCGGCGTCGTCATCGCGGTCCTGCTGCCGATCGCGCCGACGCAGCTGGTCGTCAAGGATCGGCCGCCGACGCCAAGGTTCCTCGCCGACGGCACCTGGCGGAACTACGTCGCGCCCGGCGGGACCGTGGTGCCCGTGCCCTTGCCGAGTTCCGGCGAATCCGAACCGCTGCACTGGCAGATCGACGCGGGGCTCGGCTATTCGATGCCGGAGGGCTACTTCGTCGGCCCGAGCGGGCCCGACGACAAACGCGGCCGCTACGGCGCCATCCAGCGGCCGACGTCGGTCATCTTCGACCAGATCAAGCAGACCGGTGTCCCGGCGACGATCACCGAATCGCAGCGGGTGCAGGCGCTGGCGGATCTGCGGTACTGGAACGCCGACGTGCTCGTGCTGATCCCGCGCGAGCACCAGGACGCCTTCCGGACCACCGTGGACCTTCTGCTGCGGAAGCCCGCCGAATTCGTCGACGGCGTCTGGGTGTGGGACGTCCGGACGATCACTCCCTGAGGTCCTGACGGCTCGCGGACCATCGCGAGCCGGCGAACGGTTCGACGGCCCGGTGTTCGTTGACCCGGACGGTGCCGCGAACGAGCCGTGCCGCGACCTCGGCGGCGTGCTCCTCGTCCGCGCCCCACACCGATCCGCACAAGCCGGGCGCCGTGGCGTTCGCGAGCCCGACCGCTTCGTCCACTGTGGAGCACCGGACGACCGGCAGCACCGGCCCGAACTGCTCTTCGGTCACCACTCGCATCCCGTCGTGTGCTTCGGCGAGGATCGCCGGGGCGAAGAAATAGCCCGGCCCGTCGAGCGGTCCGCCGGTGACGATCCGCGCGCCGCTCGCCCGCGCTTCGTCGGTGAGACCGGTGACGCGGTCGTGGCGCGGCCGGTTGTTCACCGGGCCGATCTGGGTCCCCGGTGTCCTTCCGTCGCCCACCACGACTTCCGTCGCCATGGCCGCCAGCGCCTCGACGACGCCGTCGTAGACCGGCCCGACGGCGTAGACCCGCTCGACCGCCACGCCGATCTGCCCGCAGTTGGCGAAAGCGCTCCAGAAGAGCCGTTCCGCGATGGCGGCCGGGTCGGTGCCGGGAAGGACGATCGCGGGATCGTTGCCGCCCAGTTCGAGCGCCAGCCGCCGCCATTCCGGCGCGGCCGACACCCGCTTCCCGGTTTTGGCCGAGCCGGTGAAGGCGACCTGCCGGATCCCGGGATGCGCGATGAGGAGCTCGCCGAGGGGATCCTGGCCGGTGAGCACGGTCAGCACGCCCGGCGGCAGCACCTCCGCCAGCATCCGGCCGAGGTGCAGGGTGGTGAGCGGGGTGCGCGGCGAAGGCTTGAGCACCACCGTGTTCCCCGCGGCGAACGCCGGTGCGAGCATCGCGACGGCCAGCTGCACGGGGAAGTTCCACGGCGCGATCGCGGCGACCGGTCCGTCGCCGGCGATCCGGGATCCGGGCCGCGCCCCGGCGAAGTACCGGAACCGGGCCGCCGCTCCGGCGAACTCGGCTTCGGCTTCGCGAAGCGGTTTCCCTTGCTCCTCGGTGAGAACGGGGGCCAGCACGGATGCGGCCTCCTCGACGACAACCGCGCACGACATCAAGGCCGCGCGCCGGTCCGCGGCGCGCCACGCGGGGGAGGCGGCCGCGGCGGCACGTACCGCTTTGTCGACTTCGGCGGGCCCGCAGTCGGGGACGGTCGTGATCCGTTGTCCGGTGGCGGGATCCTCGACGGCGAGCATCGGTCCTCCTCGGTGGAAGGAAAAAGTGCCGATTTACCAGCCTACCGGCGATGATCGACTGGCGGTTCCGGCGAAAAGGCGAAAAAGACGGCGTGGTGCGCGTCACCGACGGTGCTGTCACGTCCGCGCGGGCCGCCTCGTCCAGTCGGTGAACGCACTCGCACGAGGAGGACACCATGCCGCGCATTCCCGCCGTGAAGACCGCCGACGCCGGCTTCCTGCTGAAGCTGTTCTACAAGTTCGCAGGCAAGCGGTTCGGCGCCGTGCCCGAGCCGATGGCCGTCTACGCGCACCACCCGGCCCTGCTCCGGGCGAACGGCATGCACGAGATGATGGCGGAGAAGGCCAGCAGGACGCTGCCGTCGAACGTGCGCGAGCTGGCCGTGTACCGCGTCGCCACCCGGCTCGGCTGCTCGTGGTGCATCGACTTCGGGACCATGCTGCAACTGCACGAGGGTCTCGACATCGAACGGCTGAAGAACATCGACGACTACGCGAAGTCGCCCGCCTTCACCGGCCAGGAACGGCTCGCGCTCGCGTACGCCGACGCGATGACCGCGAGCCCGGTGACCGTCACCGACGAGCAGGTCGCCGAACTGGAACGCGAGTTCGGCCGCAAGGGCGTCATCGAGCTGACCTACCAGATCGGCCTCGAGAACATGCGTGCCCGGATGAACAGCGCGCTCGACATCACCGCGCAGGGTTTCACCTCGGGCGACGCCTGCAAGATCCCGCTCCCCTGACCACCCGCGTTTAGTCCTCTAAATGCGCTTTGGGCGCATTTAGAGGACTGAACGCGGTCAGGAGCCGAGACGGGTCCGCGCGGTGGTGAGCTTGTCCGGGTTCGCCATGTCGTAGATCGCCACGATCTTCCCGTCGCGGATGACGAAGGCGTCGACGTGCTCGTCGAGCGCCCGGTACCGCTCGGACCCGGGCTGCGGCGGGAGGTAGTACCCGAGGTCGCCGTTGACCAGCGCGAGCCTCGCCTGCTCCATCCCGGCCGGGTCGTACATCCGCATGAGGCCCTGGAACAGCCGGGTGACCTTGTCGAACCCGGCGACCGTGTGCACCGCCGTGCGCGCCTTGCCGCCGCCGTCGCCGACGAGGACGACGTCGGGATGCAGGACCTCCGCCACCGCCTGGATGTCCCCGGTGAGCATCGCCGTCATGAACTTCTCGATGATCTGCTGCTGCTCGGCGAGCGCGGTCCGGGGCGGCGGATCGGCGTCGGCGACCGCGCGGCGGCCGCGGGAACCGTGCTGGCGCGCGGCGTCCGTCGTGCAGCCCAGGATCTCGGCGATCTCGCCGAACGGCACCGAAAACGCGTCGTGCAGGACGAACGCGACACGCTGTTCCGGCGTCAGCCGGTCGAGGACCACCATCGCGGCCATGCGCATGCCGTCGTCGCGGACGGCGACGGCCAGCGGGTCTTCCGACGAAGGTGTGCCCAGCGGGCCGAGGACCGGCTCGGGCAGCCATTCCCCGACGTACCGTTCGCGGCGTACCACCGCGGACCGCAGCCGGTCGAGGCAGATCCGGCTGACGACGGTGGTCAGCCAGCCCTTGTGGTCCTCGATGGCGGAGCGGCGGCGTTCGTCCATGCCGCTCAGGCGCAGCCACGACTCCTGTACCGCGTCCTCGGCGTCGGACAGCGTGCCGGTGAGCCGGTAGGCGACCGACACCAGATGGGGCCGCAATGCGGCGAAGTTCCCGGCGAGTTCGTCCAGGGCGGTGCTCATTCCCCGAGTGTGCCGCACAGTGCTCGGCGAGCGGGGACTAGGCCGTGTCCGATCACGAAGCCCATCGAAGCGACGAACCGGACACGGCCTAGAGTGATGAGCGTGGCAGGACGGATTCGGGAGAGCGACATCGCGGAGGTGCGCGAGCGCAACCGGATCGACGAGGTCATCGGTGATTACGTGGCGCTGCGCAGCGCCGGCGGGGGCAGCCTGAAAGGGCTTTGCCCGTTCCACAACGAGAAGACCCCGTCGTTCAACGTGCGCCCCACTCACGGCACGTTCCACTGCTTCGGCTGCGGCGAAGGCGGTGACGTGATCAAGTTCATCCAGAAGATGGACCTGATCTCGTTCGTGGAGGCCGTCGAGCGGCTCGCGGATCGGGTGGGTTTCCGGCTCACCTACGAAGGCGGCGGCGGAAGCGTCCAGCGTGATCGCGGCACCCGCGCCCGGCTGATCGAGGCGCACCGCGCGGCCCAGGAGTTCTACGCCGAGCAGCTGCTCACCCCGGACGCGCGTGCGGCGCGCGACTTCCTGTCGGAACGGGGTTTCGACGCGGCCGCCGCGCAGACGTTCGGCTGCGGGTACGCGCCGGCGGGCTGGGACAAGCTCACCAAACATCTGCTCAACCGCGGGTTCGAGGTCAAGGAACTGCTCACGGCCGGGCTGGCCAAGGAGGGGCAGCGCGGGCCGATGGACCGGTTCAACCGGCGGCTGCTCTGGCCCATCCGCGACGTCGGCAACGAGGTCGTCGGGTTCGGCGCGCGGCGTCTCTACGACGACGACCGTGTCTCGGCGAAGTACCTGAACACCGCGGAGTCGCCGATCTACAAGAAGTCGCAGGTGATGTTCGGCCTCGACCTGGCCAAACGCGAGATCGCGAAGCGGCACCAGGTCGTCGTCGTCGAGGGCTACACCGACGTGATGGCGATGCACGCCGCCGGGGTCCCGACGGCCGTCGCGTCCTCGGGGACGGCGTTCGGCGAGGACCACATGAAGGTCCTCCGGCGGCTGATGATGGACGACGACGCCTTCCGCGGCGAAGTGATCTTCACCTTCGATGGTGACGAAGCCGGTCAGAAGGCGGCGTTGAAGGCCTTCGAGGGCGACCAGACCTTCGCCGGGCAGACCTACATCGCGGTCGCCCCCGACGGCATGGACCCGTGCGAACTGCGGCTCGCCAAGGGCGACACCGCGGTGCGCGACCTGGTCGCGCGGCGGATCCCGCTGTTCGAGTTCGCGATCAAGAGCATGCTCAAGGCCTTCGACCTCGACTCCGTCGACGGTCAGGTCGCGGCGCTGCAGAAGACCGTTCCGCTGGTGGCCGGGATCAAGGACCGCGCCAGCCGCGACGGCTACGCGTCGAAACTCGCCTGGTGGGTCGGGTGGCAGGACGCGGCGCAGGTGGTGAACCGGGTGCGCGGCAGCGCCGGGGCGGCGGCGAAACGCTCCGCCACCATCGAGGTGCGGCGGCCGGCCACCGCGGCCACCGCGACCGCCGAAGAGGACCTGCCCAGGCCGGCGCCCGGGGATCCCCGGTTCATCGCGCAGCGCGAGGCGCTCAAGGCGGCTTTGCAGCAGCCGATGCTCGCCGGAGCTGAGTACGACGCGCTGCCCGAGGACGCCTTCACCCATCCGGTTTACGTCGCCATCCACAAGGCGTTGCTGTCCGCCGGGGGAGCGGGTTCCGGCCTGACCGGGCCCGCCCTGCTCGACGCGGCCGCCCCGCACTGCCCGCAGGGAACGGTGCGGCGAGTGCTCAGCGAGCTTTCGGTGGAACCGTTGCGCGCCAAGGGCGAGGTCGACTCGCGCTACATCTCCGCACAGCTCGCGGCGGTGCAGGAAAGCCTGGTCGGCCGCCAGATCAACGAGATCAAGTCGAAGCTCCAGCGGCTTTCCCCGGTCGAGGCGCCGGACGACTACCGCGCGCTGTTCGGCGACCTCGTCGCGCTCGAGCAGTACCGGAAGGCGCTGAAGGAACAGGCCATCGGCGGATTGGACTGAGCATGGGCTGGCTGCGTCACCTGATGGGTGACCGTGTCCCGGCGGATTTCGACGGCACGCTGGACGACGGCGAGCACGTGGTCGGCAGCGCCGCGGTCGAAGGCGGCGGATATCTGCTGGTCACGCCGCTGGGACTGTGGATCCCGGGCCCGCGCCGGGTCGGCTGGCATCTGATCGGCAAGGCGGCGTGGTCCGCCGGGGTGCTGACCCTGACCGAGTCCGAGGAGACCGGCATGGCGGGGGAGGCCGTGCTGCTGGCCGACAAGGCCCCGGTCCGGTTCGAGCTCGGGCGGCCCGGCAAGGTCCCGATCCTGATCCGGCAGCGGGTCGACGGCTCGATCCGGGGGCGGTACCGCAAGGATCTCGGGACCGGGGGAGCGTGGTTCGTCGAGCGCAAGGTCCCCGGCCGGGACGGCACGGTGCTGCAGGTGCGGCCCGACCCGGGCACCGACGCCGGCGTGGTCGAGGCGATCGCCGAGGAGGCGGCCAGGAAGCTGGCGAAGCCGGACAGCTAGCAGTACGCTCGTACTGTATCGCTGGGAGGCGCCATGTGGGATCCGGTCAAGTACCTCGACTACGCCGACCTGCGGGCCCGGCCGTTCCACGACCTCGTCGGGCGGATACCGGCCAAGGCGCCCCGGCGCGTCGCGGACCTCGGCTGCGGCCCCGGGAATCTGACCGCCGGCCTGGCGGAACGCTGGCCGGACGCGATCATCGAGGCGAGCGACAGTTCACCCGAAATGGTCGAAGCCGCACGATCACGCGGTGTCGACGCGCGCGTGCTCGACGTCAACGACTGGGTGCCCGAACCGGACACCGACGTGGTCATCTCCAACGCCGTGCTCCAGTGGGTCCCGGAACACCGTGACCTGCTCCGCCGCTGGGTGGAGCTCCTGCCGTCCGGGGCGACGCTCGCGTTCCAGGTCCCCGGCAACTTCGACGCCCCGTCGCACGCCCTGGTCCGCGCCCTCGCGCGCACCGACGAGTGGGCTCCGCGCCTCGCCGACGTCGTCCTGCGGGAGAACGAAGCCGTCGACAGCCCGCTCGGCTACGGGAATCTGCTCGCCGACGCGGGATGCGCCGTCGACGCCTGGGAGACGACGTATCTGCAGCGGCTGTCCGGTGAGGACGCCGTACTCGAATGGATCACCGGCACGTCGCTGCGGCCGGTCAAAGAGGCCCTCTCGGGGGAGGACTGGGACCACTTCCGCGCGCAGATCGCCCGCAAACTGGACGAGGCCTACCCGCCGCGCCCCGACGGGACCACCTGGTTCGAGTTCCGGCGGGTCTTCGTGGTCGCCGTCGTGGGCTGAAAGGGACTTTCACCGCGTCAGATGCGGCGAAAGGGCCCTTCACCGCGTCGGACGCGGTGAAGGGCCCTTTCGGTCCGGGGTCAGCGCTGAGGCCGCCCGAACCGCTCACCGACCTTGGCGCGAGCGACCCCGGCGGCGCCCTGCACCATGGGGTGGTCGGCGATCTTGCGGTAGGTCCGCACGATCTGCTCGTACCGCCCGCGGCCGGCCTTCGCGCCCAGCACATAGCCCGCGGCCGCACCCAGCAGGAACATCTTCATCCGAGTCCACGCCTCCGTTCGATCTTGCTCCGGCTGTCATTGTCCCTCAAAACGCGAGCTTGACGAGGTGATGTCGAAAGTGGGGGGTGGGTGCGCGGCCGCCGGAGGGCATAGGCTAAAGTTCTCTCATCGGTCGGAGCGATCCGGCCGGTACGGAGCACGATCCCCTGTAGCTCAACTGGCAGAGCATTCGGCTGTTAACCGGAGGGTTCTTGGTTCGAGTCCAAGCGGGGGAGCTTAAGCCCAGGCCTGATGGCCTGGGCTTCTTCGTGTCTGGGGCCTGCTCGTACTTCATCGCGAACTTCACGCGCTTGAACGACTCTTCGGAGAGTGAGGAGCTGGAGCGAGCGCGACAAACACGTCTTCGGCCTGATCGACGCGCTTCCCGCCGAGCCCGACTCGAACACGTCGTCTACCGGGCCCCGTCTGTCCGCTGATCGGCGACGAGCCGGCGCGGCCGAGCGGTCGGTCACGAGCTGGTCGTAGCGCGCGAGACGCCGGCTCTTCGATCGCGATTTCATGCCGTGGATGACAATTCCGGTATTCCGAACTGTTCTCGGCGTGATGGCCCGCGTGCGAACGTATCCGTTTCTCTTGTTGTCACTCTTCGAGAACGATAGCGTACGCGAAGTACGAAGCAGTACTTCGAGTTATTCGCCGCGCCGGCCATGTCACCGCGAACAGGGCGGGTTTCGTAATGCGCGGAGTTCGCTTTGGCGGCCGTCGATCGATATGACAGACCATTCCCGCTTCCGCCGTCACGGCTATTCGGCTGAGGAGTAGTACGAATATGCGAATTCGGAACAAGATAGCGGCCGCGATGGCCGCCGCGGTCGCGTTCGCGATGCTCGGTTCGGGTGTGGTGCCCACCGATGCCGTGGCCGGCCAGGACGAGTCCTATCAGCGGGGCCCGGATCCCACGATGGCGAGTATCGAGGCCGAACGAGGGCCGTTCGCGGTGACAGAGATATCGGTCGCCCGTGGGAACGGGTTCGGCGGCGGCACTCTCCACTTCCCGAACGACACAAGCCAGGGCACCTTCGGCGCGGTCGCCGTCGCGCCCGGTTTCGGCGAGTCGGAACTGTTCCTGCGCTGGTTCGGGCCCCGGCTGGCTTCGCAGGGGTTCGTGGTCCTGACCGTCGAAACCAACTCGGTGTTCGACTTTCCCTCCGCTCGCGCGGATCAATTGCTGGCGGCGCTGAAGTTCATGGTGGAACAGAGCCGGGCCAAGGACCGGATCGACACTTCCCGGCTGGCGGTGATGGGTATTTCGATGGGCGGTGGCGGAACACTGGAGGCGGCGGTCCGCAATCCCGCGCTCAAAGCGGCCATCCCCATCGTCCCGTGGAATATCGGAGGCGGGTACGCGGGTATTCGCACGCCGACCCTCGTCATCGCAGGCGAAGGCGACATCATCGCGCCGACCCCGATCCACGCGAAGGCGTTCTACGACAGCCTCGCCCCCGGGCTGAACAAGGGCTATGTCGAGATCGCGGGCGGAGGCCACATCGCTCCGGCGCTGCCGAACGTCACCACCGCCAAGTACAGCATCTCCTGGCTGAAACGTTTCGTGGACAACGACACCCGGTACGAGCAGTTCCTCTGCCCGATTCCGAAGGACCCCAAGACCTCGGCTTTCCTCGGGAACTGTCCGCACTCCTGATCCCGGATGGTGCTCTGTCCCGCGCGCCGGCGGTCCGGTGGCTGTCGCCGGGGTGGCGGTCACGCCTGTCTCGCCGGGTCGATGCGGGGGTGGTGGGCCGTCCGGCGCACCGATCCTTCTCGCAGCGCGACCACGCGGTGGCAGCTGGCCAGTGTGGCGGGGCGGTGGGCGATGACGAGGACACCGATGTCGTTCCCGGCCGCGGCGAGTGCCGCGGTGATGGCTTCGTCGGCTTCGGGGTCGAGGTTGGCGGTGGCCTCGTCGAGCACGAGGATCCGCGGATTGATCAGCAGCGCCCTGGCGACGGCGACCCGTGCTCGCTGGCCACCGGACAGCCCGTCGCCGGCCTCGCCGACGGCGGTGGCGAGTCCGGCGGGGAAGCCGGCTCCCGGGTCGAGGATCCCCGCCCGCCGCGCGGCCCGTTCGACCTCGGTGTCGTCGGCTTCGGGTTTTCCGAGCCGGATGTTGGTGGCGATCGTCCCGGTGAACAGGCCGGGTTCCTGGGGAACGGCGCTGATCGCGTGGCGGAGGTCGTCGTCGGCCAGTTCGGTGAGGGCGACGCCGTCCAGGGTGATGTGACCGGTGTCGGGATCCCACATCCGGGTCGCGAGCAGCGCGCACGTGGTCTTGCCCGCGCCGGACGGCCCGGTGAGGGCGACCCGTTCGCCGGGGCGGACGGTGAACGACACTTCGCGCAGGACAGGTGGAGCGTCGTCGCGGTAGCCGAAGGACACGCGGTCGAAGACGAGTCCGGTCGCGCGGTCGCGGGGCGGAAGGGGCCGGGGCACGCGGGGCTCGTGGACCGCCGGTGCCCGGTCGAGGATTCCGGTGATCCTGGTACCGGCGGCGCGCAACGTGCCGACGTTGCGCAGCAGATCCGAAATCTGCGCGATCGGGCCGAGTGCCGCGGTGGCCAGCACCATGGCGACCGGTGCGAGCGCGCGGTCGATCGTGTCGAGATTCGCCGCGCAGACCGCGAGCGCGCCGATCGCGCCGATCGCCAGAGCCGCGTCCGTGACCGCGCGTTCCCCGCCGATCCGGGAGCCGATCCTCGTTTGCACGGCGGTCATCGCCCGCGTCTGTTCCTCCAGGGCGGCGATGCGACGGTCCAGGGCGCCCGCGCTGCTGAGTTCGCCGAGGCCGCGGACGGTGTCGACGAGTTCGGCGTTGAGGGTGGCGGCGGCCTCGGTGAGTTCGGTGCCCTGCCGCGTTCCCGCTCGGCCGGAGAGCCACGGCAGCGCCGCGGTCACGGCGACGAACGGTACCCACGCCAGCAGCAGCCACGGCGTGACGAGGAGCGACAGGGTCGCGGTGGCGGCGACCATCATGGCCGAGGTGAGTGCCTGGGCGGCGGTGTGGGCGTAGAGCCATTCGAGACGGTCGATGTCGGCGAAGGCGACGGAGACGAGGTCGCCGCTCCTGCGTGGCTTCCGGCGGTCGGGCAGGCTCACGCGCAACCGGTCGAACACCCGGGCGCGCAAGGTGCCGATCAGCCGGTAGGCCAGATCGTGGGAGACCCAGGACTCGCGCCAGGTCATCGCCGCGGTCACCACGGCAAGGCCGCACAGGACGGTCGCGACGAGGGCCAGTGGCGCGGTGCCGGTCGCCGCGGCCCGCCCGGCCAGCCACGTGCCGAGCACGGTCGTCGTCAGCGCGCCGAGTTGGACGGCCGCGTTGCTCACGACCGTCCAGACGAAGGTGGCCCGTTGCTCGCCGACGACCGGCAGCAGCCGCCGGAGCGGCCCGCTCACGAGCGGACCGCCTGTCCGGCGACGCGGCCGGACTCGATCGTGACGATCGCGCCGGCGTCACGCAGGGCGGTCTCGCGGTGGGCGATCACGATCCGGGTGGTGCCGTCGCTGTGCTCCGCGAGCCGGGTGAGGACGCGGTTCTCGGTGTCGACGTCCAGGGCCGAGGTCGCTTCGTCGAGCAGCAGCACCGGAGGCGCGGCGAGCACCGCCCTGGCGATGGCGAGACGTTGCCGCTGACCGCCGGACAGCTGGGCCCCGTTCTCGGTGAGGACCGTCGCGAAGCCCTGGGGGAGTGCCTCGACGAACTCGATCGCGTCCGCGACGTGGGCGGCGGCGCGGATCTCGTCGTACGTGGCGCCGGGCCGGGCGAGCCGGAGGTTCTCTTCCACGGTGCCATGGAAAAGACAGGTGTGCTGGCCGACGACGCCGATGCTCGCGCGCAGCGCGGCGAGGGTGTACCCGGTGATCGGGGTTCCGTCGAGTTCGATCGTCCCCTGCTGCGGGTCGGCCTCGCGGACGAGAAGCCGGGCGATCGTGCTCTTCCCGGCACCCGACGGGCCCACGATCCCGGTCGTGCTCCCCGGCGCGCATTCGAAGCCGATGCCGGAAACGCCCGCGCCGTTCGGGTACCGGTACCCGACGTCCCGCAGCAGCAGCCGAGCCCCGTGCCGGGCGGGTTCGGTGCGGGTGCCGGTGTCGGCGACCTGCGGGCGCGCGGTCATGATCTCGTCGATGCCCTCGACCGCGCCCAGTCCTTGATAACCGACGTGCCAGTGGGCGGACAGGTCGAGTACCGGGCGGAAGCATTCCCTGGCGCACAACAAGAACAGGAACACCGACGCGGCGGGCGCCGGACCGCCGACGACCCCGGCGCACGCGACGACGATCGTGGCCGCGAGGCCGAGGTGCAGTGCCAGGGCGCTGACTCCCGCTTCCACCAGCGAGACGCGCAGCTGGGCCATCGTGACCCGGTGCAGGCGGTCGCCGCGGTGGGCGAGTGCCTCGCCTGCCCGGCGTCCCGCGCCGAAGAGCCGGAGGACACCGATCGACTGGGTCGCCTCCAGATAGTCGGCGGCCAGCTTTTCGTAGGCGCTCCACCGGGTTCGGCCCGTCCGGAGCAGCCGGGCGTCCCAGAAACGGGGGACGGCCACGGCGCACAGGACCGCCGTCGCGAGGATCGCGGCGGCGGGGACCGACACGGTGAACAGCCACCCGGCGACGGCGGCGGGAACCAGACAGGTCACGAGCAGCTGCGGCAGATAGCGGCTGTAGTAGGCGTCGAGGGCTTCGACCCCGTCGACGACCGTGTGCGTGATCGCGCCCGCGCGCTCTCCCCGCGTCCAGGCCGGTCCCAGTGCGGCGATGCGGCGCAGTAGTTCGCCGCGCAGCCTGGTGCGGATGGCGATGCCGAACCTGGCCGCGGCGACCTCCCGCGTCCACAGCAGGACCGCGCGCACCGCGACGACGCCGGTCAAGGCCGCGATCGCGGGTGTCACGGTCGCGAAGTCCCCGCCTCGGGTGAGTTCGGTGAGGACGGACGCAGTCAGGACCGCTCCGCCGACGTAGCAGGCCGACACGAGTATCGACAGCAGCGCGAGCAGCAGGACGGGCGCGAGGACGACACCCGCCAATCGCAGGAGCCTGCGATGGATCACCGGGTGAACGCGTCCGCGTGGAGTCGTTGCGCGATCTCCCGCACCACCGAGATGTTCCCGAGGGTGCCGGGATAGGTGTCGGCCGCGTCGATCGCGATCAAGCGCTGTTCGCGGACGGCGGTCATGGCGGGGAAGGTACGGGTGAGGTAGTCGATGCTCGCCTGCTTCTGCGCGGCCCCGTTGACCGCGAACACGATCGCGCCGGGATTCTTCGCGGCGAGCGCCTCGGGGGTGATCTGCGCGGCGAAGAACTTGGCGAACTGCGGGTCCTTCGGCGAGAACACGTTGTCCCCGCCCGCCCTGCGGATGATGTCGTACTCGATGCCGGCGCCGATCGCGGTGACGGTGGTTCCTTCCAGGAACACCTGGGCGACGGTGGGACGGGGACGGCCCGCGATCGCTTTGTCCACAGTGGCCAGATCCGTCCGGCCCTGATCGACCAGAGCCTTCGCCTTGTCCGGCACGGCGAAGATCCTGCCGAGGTTCTCCAGGTCGGTGAAGAGATCTTCGACCGTGCCGTTCATGCGGCGTTCGGCGCAGCCGCCCGCGGCGACATAGGCGGCGACTCCGCTTTGCCGCAGTTGCTCCAGGCTGGCGAAGCCCTTCTCCGCGGTGAATTCGTAGGTGGTGGGGGAGAAGACGAAGTCCGGCTTCGCGGACAGGAGCTTCTCCCTGCTCGGCGGTCCCGACTCGCTCAGCACCGGGACGGCGGCGGCTTGGGCGGCCACGTCTTCCGGGAGCGGCGCGGTGGCGGTCTGCGCCTGTCCGACGAGCGAGCCCGCGAGACCGAGCCGCAGCAACAGTTCCGTCTGCGACGGGCTGAGCCCGACCGCGGCGCGGGGTACGGCATTGACGGTGACGTCCCGGCCGCAGTTGGAGACGGTGACCGCCGTGCCCGCGTTGTTCGGCGGCGCGGCCGGAGTGACCGAGGTACCGCAACCCGCGATCAGCGACAGGCAGGCACCGAACGCGGCGAAGGACAGGGTTTTACGCATGGTTCTCATTTCCGGGTGTGCCGAGAGGTGAACGGGTTTCCGCACGACGGCCGAAGACCAGCACCGGCCTGCCGTCGCGTGGATGGGTGAGCTGGTCGACGGCGACACCGAACACGTCTTCCACGACGCGTGGGGTGAGCGCTTCGTCCGGCGTTCCGGTGGCGACGACGCGGCCGGCGTCGAGCACCGCGATGTCGTCGCAGTAGGTGGCGGCGAGGTTGAGGTCGTGCAGGGCGGCGACGATGGTGCGGTCGAGCCCGGCCGCGATCCGCATGAGTTCCAGCTGGAAGGCGATGTCGAGGTGGTTGGTCGGTTCGTCGAGGACGAGGACGGGGGAGTCGGCCGCCAGCGCGCGGGCCAGCATCACCCGCTGCCGCTGTCCGCCCGAGAGCCGTCCGATGGGCCGGCCGGCGATGTCGGTGGCGCCGACCCGGTCGAGCGCGGCCCACGCGAGATCGAGGTCGGCTTCGGTGTCACGGCCGAATCCGCGCTGGAAGGGCACCCGGCCCAGCAGCACCACGTCGAGGACCGTCAGGTCGAACTCGGACGACGTCTCCTGAGTCATCACCGCCACCGCCCTGGCGACGGTCCGCCGGTCGGTGCGCCACACGTCGTGCTCGCCCAGCAGCACCCGGCCCGATGACGGCGCGACGGCGCGGTAGAGCGTGCGCAGCAAGGTCGACTTGCCGCTGCCGTTCGGGCCGACGAGCCCGAGGAAACGGCCGGAGCGGACCTCGATGTCCACGTTCCGCAGCACCCGGTCGCCGCCCAGCGTGGCGCTGACCTCGTGGAAATGGACCCTCACCGGCCGAACCCCGCCCGCGTGGCCGTGTCCCGGCGCATCAGCCACAGGAAGAACGGCGCGCCAACGACCGCGGTGAGGATCCCGATCGGTATTTCGCCGGGCGCCGCGACCGTGCGCGAGAGCAGATCGGCGACCATGAGGAACAGGGCGCCGCCGAGTACCGCGACCGGCAGCATCCGGCGATGGTCCGAGCCGACGAGGATCCGCGCCACGTGCGGGATCACGAGACCGACGAAACCGATGCCGCCGCTGACCGACACGATCGACCCCGTCAGGAGGGCGGCGGTCACGAGAAGCATGGCGCGGAGACGGTTCACGTCGACTCCCAGCGCCGTCGCGGACTCGTCGCCGCTCAGCAGCGCGTTCATGGCCCTGGTCCGCAGTCCCACGACGACACAGGCGGCCGCGAACGCCGCCGCCGGTACGGCCAAGGAAGCCATCGAGGCGGCGGAAACGCTGCCGAGCAAGAAGAACAGGACGCTGAAGACGTTCTGTGCCTCGGTGGTCAACGTCAGATAGCTCGTGATCGCGCTGAACAGGGAACCCAGGGCGACACCGGAAAGGATCATCCTGGTCGGCGACAGGATGCCGCGATGCCGGGCGACGAGCGCGACGCACACACTGGCCACCAAAGCCCCGGCGAAGGCCGCCGCGCCAAGGGGGAGCCCGCCCACGGCGGCCGAACCGAGGGTGATCACGAGGACCGCGCCGACACCCGCGCCGGACGACACGCCGAGCAGGTACGGCTCCGCGAGCGGGTTCCGCACGATCACCTGCATGATCGCCCCGGCGAGCGCCAGCCCGGCCCCCGCGAGCCCCGCCAGTAGCGCGCGGGGGAGCCGGAACTGCCATACCGCCTGGTCCTGCAACACGGTCAGGCTGCCGTCCGACATCCACGGCACGTTCGGCACCAGATGGCCGATCACGATCCGGGCCGCGTCCACGAGCCCGACCTCGACCGTCCCCACCGAACCGGAGACGACCAGCAGCGCGAGGATCGCGACGGCGAGGACCGTGACCGTCCCCCGGAGCAGAAAGCGGGACCGGGCAAGCGCCGCCTCCCGGTCGCGAACGCCCGGGGGCGACGCGGACGGCCGCGAACGAACAACCATGGGGACGCCGATCGATCTGTGGTGGAAGGACACCGGAGCTTAACTGCACTCGATAATCGTTATCAACAGTTCGGGGATCGGCTGCCCGTGGAATTGGCAATGATTATCATCACTGTGTGACGGCGATGGCAGGCTTCGACCCGCTCGCCGGTGGCAAGCTCACCGGAACCTCCCCGCCGTCGCAGGGTTTCGTGTCGAGAGCACGACAAGCGACGCGATCTCGTACGCGGGAGACGGTCAGGCGTCGAGGTCGGCGGCGATGAGTTCGGCGAGGGCGTCGACCGCTTCGCGGGCCTGGTCGCCGTCTGCGCTGAGTTCGATCTCGTCGCCGTGGGCGGCGCCCAGGGCGAGCAGGCTGAGGACGCTGCGGGCGTCGACCGCGTCACCGGCGGTCCCGTCGGTGACCTTGGCGATCCGTACCTCGGCGGGCTGGGCGGCGGCGGTTTTGGCGACCAGGCCGGCGGGCCGGGCGTGGAGGCCGACGGAGCTGGCGACGAGGGTGCGGCGTTGGTACACAGTGGACTCCTTCAGGCGTTGACGGGGCGGGTGGTGACGGTGGAGCGTTCGGCGCCGCGGAAGCGCAGTTGCTTGAGCAGGATCACCGAGGCACTGGCGACGGCGGTGCCCGCGATCAGCGCCACGACGAACGGCAACGGGCTGCCGATGAGCGGGACGACGAAGATCCCGCCGTGCGGTGCGCGCAGTGTCGCGCCGAAGGTCATCGACAGTGCGCCGGTGACGGCCGAGCCCAGCATGATCGACGGGATCACCCGGAATGGGTCTGCCGCGGCGAACGGGATGGCGCCTTCGGTGATGAAGGACGCCCCGAGGAGCCAAGCCGCGCGGCCGTTCTCCCGTTCGGCTTCGGTGAACAGTTTCTTGCGCACGGTGGAGGCCAGGGCGAGCGCCAGGGGCGGCACCATTCCGGCGGCCATCACCGCGGCCATGATCTGCAACGAGGCGGTGGTGCCGGTGGTCAGGCCGCCGACGGCGAACGCGTAGGCCGCTTTGTTGACCGGCCCGCCCATGTCGAACGCCATCATCAGGCCGAGCAGAGCGCCAAGCAGCAGTGCGCTGGCGCCGCTGAGGCCGTTGAGCCAGTTCGTCAGTCCCGATGTCGCGGCCGCGATGGGCTTGCCGACCACGACGTACATCAGGACACCGACCACGATCGATCCCAGCAACGGGTAGACGACCACGGGCATGACCCCGCGCATCGCCTTGGGGACCTGGATCCGTTTGAGCGCCATGACGACGCCACCGGCGAGCAGCCCGGCCACGAGCCCGCCGAGGAATCCGGCGCCGACGGCCACCGCGATCGCGCCACCGGTGAAGCCGGGTGCGATCGCGGGCCGGTCGGCCATCGCGAAGGCGATGAATCCGGCCAGTACCGGCACGAGGAAGTCGAAGGCCGCGCTGCCGATCTGGAAGAACAGCGCCGCCCAGCCGTTGAGCGAAGCGGCGTCGAAGTGTTCGGTGACCTTGGGCGCGTCGACGATCTGGTAACCACCCAACGCGAAGCTGAGGGCGATGAGGAGACCACCGGCGGCCACGAACGGGATGAGGTAGCTGACCCCGGTCATCAGCCACTGGCGGACACGGGTGCCGAGCCGGTCGTTGTCACCGGCCTTCGTGGTCAGCTCCGGAGCCGAGGGGGGAGCGGGGGTGGCGGCCGGGACGGGTTCGCGGGCCGCGGCTTTCGCGCGTTCGAGCAACCCGGCCGCGTCGTTGATCGCCGTCTTGACCGGTGCTTCGACGATCGGTTTGCCGTCGAACCGTTCCCGGCCCTGTACGGCGAGGTCGGCGGCGAAGATCACCGCGTCGGCGGCTTGGATGTCCTCTGTGGACAGTGGGATGGAGCCTGCCGAGCCTTGTGTCTCCACGACGATCGTGTCGCCGTTGGCCTTGGCGGTCTGTTCCAGGGATTCGGCGGCCATGTAGGTGTGGGCGATCCCGGTGGGGCACGCGGTGATGGCGACGAATTTCATGGTCAGGCCACCTCGCTCACGATGTAGTCGGCGACCTCTCCGGGGTCGGTGGCGTCGAGGAGGTGTTGCTTGAACTCGGCGCGGACGAGCCTCCGTGCGATGGCGGCCAGTACTTTGAGGTGTTCGCTGCCGCCGCCTTCGGGGGCGGCGATGAGGAAGATCAGTTTCGCCGGGCCGTCGGGTGCGCCGAAGTCGACCCCTGCCGTGCTGCGCCCGAAGGCCAAGGTCGGTGTGGTGACGGCGGCCGAGCGGCAGTGGGGGATGCCGATGCCGCCTTCCAGCCCGGTTGCCATCTGCTCCTCACGGGCGGCGATGTCGGTGAGGAACACGTCGAGGTCGGTCACCCGGCCCGCGGAGACGAGCCGTTCGGCGAGCGAGCGGATGGCCACCTCCTTGCCGGGGGCGTCGAGTCCGAGGTCGACCAGGTCGGCGGTGATCAGGTCTGAGGTGGTCATGCGGCGGCTCCGCGGAGGGTGAAGGTGGGATCGGCTTCGAGCAGGCGCACCTGGTCCGGGTGCACCTCGTGCGGGGCAGGCATCCGACTGCCCTCCTGCGTGACCGCGGCGGTGCCGTAGGCGACCGCGGTCCGCAGGGCTTGGGGGCCGTTTCCTCCCGCGTGGAGGAAACCGGCGAGGGTGGCGTCTCCGGCGCCGACCGTGCTGCGCACCGCGACCAGCGGTCCGAGCGCGTGGTGGGATTCGGTCTTCCCGACGAGTACGGCGCCGCGCGCGCCGAGGCTGACCAGCACTCCGCCGACACCGCCGGAGATCAGCTGCCGGCTGAAGGTGATGACGTCGCCGAGTGTCGGCAGCGGGTGGCCGGCGAGTTCGGTGAGCTCGTCGAGGTTGGGCTTGACCAGGTCCGGGCCTGCCGCGCAGGCCGCCGCCAGTGGTGCGCCCGAGGTGTCGACGGCGACTTTCGCCCCGGCTTCGTGTGCCAGCGCGGTGAGCCGCGCGTAGAAGTCGTCCGGTACCCCCGCCGGGAGACTTCCGCAGCACACCAGCCATTCCCCGCGGGCGGCCAGTTCGACCGCCCGGTTCTCCAGCGCGGCCAGTTCGGCGGGGGAGATCTCCGGGCCGGGTTCGTTGATCTTGGTGGTGGTCCCGTCGGCTTCGACGAGCGTGATGTTGCTCCGGGTCGTCCCGGCGATCGGCACGGCCACGACCGGAACGCCTTCGGGGGCGAGCAGGTCGGCGAGCCGCTCGCCCACGGCCCCGCCGGCGGGAAGCAGCGCGACGGCCGGGGTGCCCGCGGCGGTCAGCGCGCGGGCGACGTTGACACCCTTACCGCCAGGGTCGAGCCGGACACGCGTCGCGCGGAGCACCTCGCCGCGGCGCAATTCGGTCAGCCGCGCCGTCCGGTCGAGGCTCGGGTTGGGGGTCACGGTGACGATCACGCCAGCACCACCTCGGGGCCCGCTTCGGCGAGTTCGCCGACCGCGGCCGGGTCGATGCCGCTGTCGGTGATCAGCACGTCGATCTCGGAAAGCGTGGCGAACCGGCTGAGCTGGTCGGTGCCGTACTTGGTGTGATCGGCCACCAGGACACGCTTCCGGGCGGCGGTGACCACCGCGGCCTTCACCGCGGACTCGGCGATGTCCGGTGTCGTGCAGCCGTGTTCGGCGGAGAAACCGTTGGCGCCGACGAAGGCGACGTCGACCAGCAGACCGTCCAGCATGCGCAGGGTCCAGTCTTCGACCGCGGCGAGTGTGGTGCCGCGGACCCGGCCGCCGAGGATGTGCAGCGTGATTCCCGGGCGGTTGGCCAGGATCGAGCTGATGGGGATCGAGTTGGTGATCACCGTCAGCTCGCGGTCGTGCAGCAGGGTCGCGATCCGGCTGGTCGTCGTGCC
This sequence comes from Amycolatopsis sp. NPDC058340, assembly GCF_042723975.1. Taxonomy (NCBI): domain Bacteria; kingdom Bacillati; phylum Actinomycetota; class Actinomycetes; order Pseudonocardiales; family Pseudonocardiaceae; genus Amycolatopsis; species Amycolatopsis sp. NPDC058340. The sequence goes on from NZ_JBHXIB010000015.1 coordinate 69,166, forward strand.
GGCGTCGAGCAGGATCGAGCCGCGGTCGGGAACGTGATCCAGCGCGGCGCGGGCGATCGCGTCCTTTTCGGCGGCGTTGGTCTGGTCGCGCTGGGCGACTTCGGGCTCGAAGTCGAGCCGTTCGATCGCGACCGCCCCGCCATAGACCCGGCGGACGGTGCCCTGGCGCTCGAGGACGCCGAGGTCGCGGCGAATGGTCTCGGGCGCGACACCGAGTTCGGCGGCGATGTCGCCGACGTCGATACGACCGTCGCGACGTGCGCGCTGAGCCAGGAGCTGATGCCGTTCAGCGGCGTACATGCCCGTTCCTCTCCGAAGTTTGCCCGTTGTCATTTGATTGTGCCTGTTGTTACCTTGATGTCAATCCCCTGTTTCAGGCTTCATCCCTCATGGAGGTCATGCGATGCAGCTGTCCGGAGTCGGAGTCAGCCCAGGTCGGGCCGCTGGTCCTCGGGTTCTCGTTGCCGTCGGCCTCCCGGAACCCGCCGCCGGTCCGGCGCCGGACGACGTCGAGGCCGAAGCGGGCAAGATCGGGCCCGCGGCCGCCGAAGTCGCCGCCCTGTTGTCCGATCGGGCCCGGTCTGCGACCGGTGAGGCACGGGCCGTTCTCGAGACGACCGCGTTGATGGCAGGCGACCCGGCACTGGTGACGACCGCGGAAAGGCTCGTGCGGGAACGATCGTTGCCGTCACCGCGGGCGGTGTGGGACGCGGCCGCGGAATTCAGCGAGGCCCTCTCGGCGAGCGGCGGCTATCTGGCCGAACGGGTCCGCGACATCGCCGACGTCCGCGACCGGATCGTCGCCGCGCTGCTCGGTGTCGACCCGCCGGGCATTCCCGAGCTGACCTCGCCGAGCGTCCTGGTGGCGCGTGATCTCGCACCGGCCGACACCGCCGGTCTCGATCCGGACCTCGTGCTCGCACTGGTCACCGAGGAGGGCGGCCCGACCAGCCACACCGCGATCCTGGCCCGCGCCTTGGGGATCCCCGCCGTCGTCGCCTGCGCCGGCGTCCTCGCACTGGACGGTCCAGGGCTCGCGGTCGACGGCGATTCCGGCACCGTCGTCGCCTCCGACGGCACGGTGCGGGCCGTCGCCCGGACGCCTCGCGCCACGTGGGACGGAATCGGCAGGCTCGCCGACGGGCATCGTGTGAAACTGCTGGCCAACGTGGGCTCGGCCGCCGATGCCCGCGCCGCCGCCGAAGCGGGGGCGGAAGGCATCGGCCTGTTCCGCACCGAGTTCTGTTTTCTGTCGGCGCCCGAAGAACCGACGGAAGCTCGCCAACGCGAGGCATACGGCGCGGTGCTGGAACCGTTCGCGGGGAAGCCGGTCGTCGTCCGCACCCTCGACGCCGGATCCGACAAACCACTCGCGTTCCTGGCCATGGGCACGGAGCCGAACCCCGCGCTGGGCGTGCGTGGCCTGCGGATCGCTTTCGACCGGCCCGACGTGCTGGACCGCCAGCTGGCCGCGATCGCCGGAGCGGCCGAAGCCACCGGCGTCGAGCTGTCGGTGATGGCCCCGATGGTCGCCACCGCGGCCGAAGCGGCGTGGTTCGCCGCCCGCGCCCGCGCGGCAGGCGTCCCGCGCGTCGGCGTGATGATCGAGATCCCCGCGGCGGCCTTGTGCGCCAAGGAAATCCTGGCCGAAGTCGACTTCGTTTCACTCGGCACGAACGACCTGGCCCAGTACCTCTTCGCCGCGGACCGGCAACTCGGCGCGGTGGCGGAACTGAACGCCCCGGACCAGCCGGCCTTGCTGCGCCTGGTGGGCTCGGTGGCCGAAGCGGCCGAGGGGGCAGGGAAACCCGCCGGGATCTGTGGTGAGGCGGCGGCCTCGCCCGCGCTGGCCCCGGTCCTTGCCGGGCTGGGAGTCACCAGCCTCTCGATGAACGCCGTCGCGCTGGCCCAAGTCGGCGCCGCCCTCCGCGCCGTCGACCTCGCGACCTGCCGGGAGGCAGCGGCGAAAGCGAAGGAGCTCGTCGGCGGCTGACCGGCGTCGCGTGATCGTCATGGACGCCACTGGTTACGGCGGTTCGCCCCGGGGCGTACCGGCTGAGCACGGGAAGCCCGACGTGAAAGTCTCCTGGTGACTCGAGAGCCCGCGCGAGACGCGAGAACTTCCTGTGGGCACCGCGTGTGCCGGAAGACGCTCACACGGCGCGCGTCGTCCCGCAGACCTGCCGGATCGGCCGTGGTGTGACGCCTTCGAGGGTCGGCGTGACCGGCACGATCCGGCCGTCCCGGGTGAAGGTCAGTCTGTCGATGGCGGTCTCGCGGTGCGTGCCGTCGCCGCCGGGAATGGCGAAGCGGTGGTAGGCGATGTACCACTCGTCGGTTCCGGGCACCCGCAGCATCGAGCTGTGCCCGGTGCCCTTGATCCCGCGCGCGGTGTCCTTGTTCAAGATCAGCCCGCGGTTCGTGAACGGGCCGGTCGGGCTGCCGGCGGTGGCGTAGGCGACCCGGTAGTTCTCGCTACGGGTGTCGTCGATCGACCAGGTCAGGTAGTACGTGCCGGTCCGCTCGACCATGAACAGGCCCTCACGGAAGTCGTCGAGCCCGGTGATCCGCTGGACGGCGGCCGGATCGAACGAGACCATGTCGTCGTTGAGCGGAACGACGTAGGCTTCGCCGTTGCCCCAGAACAAGTACGGTTTGCCGGTGCGGTCGATGAAGACCGCCGGATCGATCGCCTGGCCGCCGCCGGGGTTCGTCGCGATCAACGGTTCGCCGGTGTCGGTGAAAGGGCCGGTCGGCGAGTCGCCGACGGCGACCCCGATCTTCGCCTCCGCGCAGAAATAGAAGTAGTACTTGCCGTTCCGCTCGGCGATCGCCGGTGCCCAGGCGTTCTTGTCGGCCCAGCCGACGCCGGGTCCGAGGTCGAGCGCGACCCCGTGGTTCGTCCAGTCGACGAGATTCTTCGACGACCATGCCGAGAAGGTGGTGCTGCCCCAGCCGTCGAAACCGTCGGCGGTGGGGTAGAGGTAATACGTGTCGCCGAACGCGACGATGTTCGGGTCGGCGTTCAATCCCGGCAGAGCCGGGCCGCGGAACTCGCGGGCTTCGACGGTCCAGACGCGGGTGCGGCCGTCCGGCGCGACGACGGTGTACTTCTTGGGCCGCCGCAGATCGACCGGGCGGTCGTCGCCGGGAGCGATCCGCGCGCCTGGAGCGAGCGTGAACTTCGGGTTCAGCCGTCGCAGGTCGGTGCCCGGCCGGACGGGGAGCACGATGGTCCCGCCGGTCGTGTCGACGACGGCAGGCACTTCGAGCGCGTCGAGGGCGACCGAACGGATCACGGTGCTGTTCGACGGCAGCCCGGCGATCTCGGCGCCGGACAGCGCCCGGTTGTGGAGCCGGACGTCCTTCATCCTGCCTTTGAAGGTCTTGTCGGCCGAGTAGACGGAGCGGCCGAGATAGTTCGCCGCCGTGACCCCACCGCCGAGGTCCGACGGTCTGATGGTGACCTTGTCGTCGCGTCCGACTTCGACGCCGTCCAGGTACAGCACCGCGCTGCCGCCGCCAACGGTGAGCGCGACGTTCTTCCAGACTCCCCGCGGCAGCCCGCCCTTCGAGGCCGCGCCTTGTTCGGTGGTCCAGTTCCCGGACGCGATCGCACCGCGGAAACCGTCGCCGTCCGTTCCACCGGTGCTGAAGAGGTAGCCGTCTCCCGCGCCGGACGGGCCGGTGTTGCCGAACCCGTACAGGAAATAGGGCGTCTGCTGTCCCGGGTCGACGAAGACGTCGGCGGACACCGTGGCGGCGGCCGCTCCGTTCAGGAGGTTGTTCGGCAGTTGCACGTGTCCGTTGCCGCCACCGAACTCCAGCGAGCCCCCGGACCACTTGACGTCACCCGCGGGAGCACCGTCGTAACCGTGACCGGTGGCGTCTTTCGCGTTGTCCTTGAGCGGCCAATGCGCGACGAGGCCGTCCTTGTCCGCTTTGGCGGGGGAGGGCGGCGCGGTCAGCCGGTCGAGTTCGGCTTGGGTCACCGGCAGGACCGTGCCGTGCCGCGGTGACGCGGGCAGCTTCGCGCCCGCGGACATGGTCCACTTGCCGGACGCGAGATCGGTGGTCTCGAACGGGACGTAGCCACGCCCGCCGTATTCGTCGATGAACAGGTACCACTTGTTCTCGGTGTTGGATTTGAAGCCGGTCGGGCCTTCGCCGCGGTCGAGGCCGGGGTTTCCCTTGCCGATGCAGTCGGCGACGAAGTCGTAGGACAGGTCGAGAAGGTCGGTGGACTTCTCGGCGGTGATGTACTTGCTGCACGGCGAGGACGAGGTGGGATTCCGCTCGTCCTTGGTGAAGCGGTAGTAGGTGCCTTCGTCCTGGATGATCGTCGAGTCGATCACCGAGTAACCCGGATCGATCCACACCCGCGGCGCGCTGAAGGTGTGGAAGTCGCGAGTGGTGGCGTAAAGCATCCGGTTGTAGCTGTCGCCGGTGTGCGCGGGATCGTTTTCGGCGTAGAGCTTCGATGCCCAGTACACGACGTAGGTCCCGCGCTTGGCGTCCCAGAACGCCTCGGGCGCCCAGGTGTTCCCTGCTGTCGGCGGCGAGACCTGCACGCTGCGCTGGCGTGACCAGGTGACCAGGTCGGTGGATTCCCACACCATGATCGACCGGCTGCCGGTGCGCTGCGCGGCGTCCCAGCCCCGGCCGTCGTGGATCTTGAGATCGGTGGCGAGCAGGTAGAACTTGTCGCCGTCGGGGGAGCGGAGGATGAACGGGTCGCGGACGCCGAGTTCGCCGAGGCTCGACCTCAGTACCGGCCTGCCGTTGTTGAGTTCGGTCCAGTTCAGCGGGTCGTTGCCCTTGCTCGCCGCCGTGTAGATCTGTTCGCCGTCCGGTGTTCCTTCGCCGGTGAAGTAGAAGAAGCTGTAGCCCGCCAGCGGCTGCCGGACCGGTTTCGGCGGGACCGTCGCGGTGAAGTCGCGGGTCACCCTGTCACGACCGTCGGCGATTTCGGCGGTCAGGGTCACTCGGGTCGTGGAGCCGCCGGCGGCAGGCCTGCTGACCTCGCCGGTCGGCGTGATGACACCGGGATCCGAAGACCGCCAACGGATCTCGGTGCCATTCGGCCCGGCGGCGGGCAGCACCAGGTTCCCCCGGACGTCGTCGATACCGGGGATGGTGAGCGCATCGGCGGTGGTCCGGGCCCGGTTCCGCTCCGGCGTGGACGCCGTCGCCGGAACAGGGATCGCCGCCGTGGCCAGAACCGCCACGGAAACGAACAGGACGCCGAGACGGCGTGGACGCAAGGGGATCATCGTCGAGTGCTCCCTTGACCGGAGTAGTGTTAACGTTAACACCCGCTGGTGTATCCAGACGTTAGAGCCGGTACCTCCTCGGGGTCAAGGGGTGCGACGGCTTCTCTCGCAGGGGCAGGGTGGGCCGAATTTCGTGCGGAACGCGATTCTCGGGCCGCTCGCGGACAAACGGGCGGCGGCGATCGACCGGATCGCGATCGCCATCGGCCGCGCCGCGGGGAAACCTGCCGGTCTCGGTGACCTCGCGCGCTGCTCGCTGAGGTGATGGGGCGCCCGTTCAGGCGGCGAAGACGGTGCGGACGACGGACTCGTCCCCGTCGATCTCGACCAGTCCGAGGGCGCGCGCGTCTTCGAGGGTGAGAGCGCCGGCGGCGAGTCCGAGGACGCAGGCGGGGACGGCGTGAACGGTGGCGTCGAGTTCGCGGCCGTCATGCGGATCGACCTCGAAGCCGGAGCGTGTCGCGCGGAGCTGGTACGGCGGGCCGCCGATTTCGAGGCCGATCGTCACCGCGGAGCGGATCTTCACCCTGGCACTGAGCAAGGTGGGGACGGCGAGGGCGAGCCACTCGGGCCGGAACGAATCGTCGCCGGGACCTCGGGTCATCAACGGGGTGGACCAGCGGATCAGGCTCTCGATCGGCTCGCGGAGCTCGGCGCCCCACGGTGTGAGGGCGTACTCGACCACGCTGCCCGTGCCGGCCAGCCGCCGCTCGACCACGCCCGACGCCTCCAGGTCGCGGAGCCGGTCGGCCAGCAGATTGGTCGCGATACCGGGCAGGCCGTCGAGCAGCTCCCGGTATCGGGCGGGGCCGATGAGGAGCTGGCGGACGATGAGCAGATTCCACCGGTCGCCCACGACCTCGAGTGATCGGGCGAGCCCGCAGTACTGGCCGTAGCTCCGCATCGTGTCCTTCAGCTTGTTTTTCTCAAGTGTACGTGACAAGCTCAAGTCTACCGGAAGCCAGCGGAGAGGGGCCGCCATGTCGGATGTCACCGCGAACGTGAGGCCCTCGTGGGTCGATGACCGGCTGTTTCCCTTCGAGAGCCGTTTCGTCGACATCGACGGGAACACCGTCCACTACGTCGACGAGGGGGCAGGCCCGACACTCCTGTTCCTGCACGGCAACCCGACCTGGTCGTTCCTGTGGCGGGACGTGATCCGCGCGCTACGCGAAGACTTCCGGTGCGTCGCCCTCGACTATCCGGGCTTCGGGCTGTCGACGCCGAAGCCCGGATATCGTTACTGGCCCGAGGAACACGCCGACGTGGTCACCGCCTTCGTCGACGCGCTCGGCCTCGAAGAGGTCACTCTGGTCGGGCAGGACTGGGGCGGTCTGATCGGCCTGGCCGCCGTGCAGCGGCGGCCGGAGGTCTTCACCCGGCTGGTGCTCGCCAACACCTGGGCCTGGCCGGTGAACGGCGTCTTCCACTTCGAGTACTTTTCCCGGATCTTCGGCGGTCCTCCCGGCCGCTTCCTGGCTCGGCGGCTGAACTTCGTCGTCAACATGTTCGTCCCCTTGGGACACCGGCGCCGCAAGCCGAACGCGCTCGAGATGACCCATTACCGGCGGCCGATGGACGATCCCGGGCGACGCCGGGCTTCCGCCGTGTTCCCCAACCGTGTCCTCGCCAGCCGCGCTTTCTTCGCCGAGATCGAGGCCGGGCTTCCGGGCATCGCCCACTATCCGACGCTGATCGTGTGGGGCGACAAGGACATCGCTTTCCGTCCCCAGGAACGTGAACGCCTGGAGGCCACCTTCGCCGACCACACGACCGTGATCGTCGAAGGCGCGGGCACCTACGTGGAGTCCGACGCGCCCGAAGAGTTCGTCGCCGCGTTCCGCGACTGGACGGCGGCGCTCGCCTCAGGCGCGGTCGTGGAGGGTGATCCGGTAACCGTCGGGGTCGGCGAAGGTGAACGTCCGGCCGAAGGGGCCGTCGATCGGCGCGGAGACGATGGTGTGCCCGTCGGCGACGAGGGCGTCGTGAATGGCTTGGACGTCCGTGGCGTGGAGCCAGATCGCGGTACCGATGCCGGGCTGGGCGACGGATCCCAGGTCGGTGCCGGGAATGACCTCGCGGAGCGCGAAGGCGATCGGCTTCGTCTCGAAGACGACGGCGTGCGGAGGTCCGGCCGGTGAACGGACGAGGCCGAGGTACTGCTCGTAGAACGCCTGCGAAGCATCGAGGTCGCGCGCTTGCAGTGAAATGAAGTCGGGGCCGGTGGCGGGCAAGGTCGTGCTCCTTGTCGTCGTGTCAGTGTCCTGACATAGGGTATGTCAGGACACTGACACGAGTCAAGGTGGCCGCCGGTTGACCTCTAGTTAGGTCGAGGTTGAAGTATGGCGGCATGACTCTCGAAGCGGACGAAATGCTCCTGTTCCGGAACACCATGCGGATCACCGACGGCCATCTGGAGGAGTTCACCGCCGCGGTGCGCGAGGCGATCGACTTCGTCGAGCGCAACGCGCCGCAGGTGATGGTGCAGACCTTCGTGGACGCCGACCGGATGCTGGCCTACAGCCACCAGATGTACGCCGACTCGGCCGCGGTTCTCGAACACTGGCGGATTTCCGAGGACCGGATCAACGCCGTGTCGGCGCACTGCACGGTGGTGGACTTCCAGGTGCACGGCTCGCCGGACGAGCGGGTGCTCGCGGGAATGCGGGGCATGATCGACGACGGCACCGCCGTTGTCACACCGCGGATCGCGGGCTTCGTGCGCGGCGTGGTCGGCCCTTGAAACATCATCGTGCCAGCGGGCGTGAGTGGCTCTCCCTGAGGTACGACGTCGGTCACAGCGGTGGCTTGAACTCGCCGCTGATCGTGTCCATCCGCGTGCCCACCGGCGGGAATTTCGTCAGGAAGTCGTCCTTCATCCGGAAATCGATGAACTTCTGCAAATCGGGCGTCAGGTTCTTGTATTCGGCGCTGAGCACGAGGTGTTCCCGGATGCCGCGCTCTTCCGGGTTGACGGCGTCCGGCCATTTGACCTTGTCGCTGGCGGTGACCGAGTAGTCCACCTCCAGGCGCCCGGCCTCTTGCCGGAACTCCGCCGGGGTCTTGTTGATCCCCAGTGCGTCCAGCTTTCGCTGCAGCTCCGGATCCTTCATCCCGCCGACGGCTTCCTTCACCTGGCCGATCTTGATGTCGGCCTCCTTCAGCTTCCCTTCGAAGTTGCCCGACATCTGGGCGTTCGCCTTACGGGACAGGGTGGTCATGTTGTCCGCGGTGCCGGAGCCGCCGAGCACCTGGTTCTGCAGGTGTCCCTTGATGAAGTAGCCGTTGGGGTGGTCGGGTTTGTACCCGATCTTGTCGTTGGGATCGGGCGAACGCAGCTTGTCGAGCTCGGCCTGCAGGCGCGGGTCGTAGTTCGAGTGACCCTTGCCGTTCAGCCCGTCGACGTCGGTGAGATGGTTGCCCGCGGGCTCGGTCCCGCCGGGGTACTGGCCCTTCCCGGAGCCGTCGAGCGTCCCCTTGCCCTCCTTGCCGCCGCCCTCCATCACCGTGCGGCCGGAATCGCCGTGCGACTTGTTGGCATCGCCGGTGATCGGGGGTTCGTACCTGCTGGTCTTGGGCCGCTTGGCGAAACCGGCGCCGTTGCCCGCGTTGCCCGTCCCCGGGTTCTGGTTCACCGCCGGCCTCTTGGCCTTCTGGCACGGGGCGGGGGCGTTGAAGGTGTCGTCGTCGTCGAGGTAGGCGTACGGGTCGTCGGCGTAGTTGGTCTGCTTGCCCGAGTTCCTGGTCAGGCCGAGCGGGTCGGCTTCGAGGAACGGGTCGTCGACGTAGGTCTCCGGATTCGGCCCGGGGGTCAGGCCGAGCGGATCCGGGGAGAGGTAGCGGGCGTTGACCGGGTCGTAGTAGCGGAAGAGGTTGAAGTACAGCCCGGTTTCCGCGTCGTGGAACTGGCCGGGGAACCGGAGCGGCGTTTCCGGGCGGGCGCCGGGGGCGACGAGGCCCCAGACGCTCGTCCGGACCGGGCTGACCCGGCCGTCCGCCGGGCCGACCAGCTCCGTCGGGGTGCCGATCTCGTCGGTGATCACCGCGGCGACCTCGGTCCGCCCGCCGGGCAGGGTGCGCGCCTGCGCCACCACCCGGTCCCCGTGCGGATGGCGGATCCAGGTCAAGGTCTCCACCGGGGCACCGCCGAAGCTGTGCCGGGCTTCGACGAGATCGTTGCCGTCCCAGGTGAAGTCGACCCGTTCGGCGACCGCGCCCGCGAGGTCCAGCCGCTCCTTGGCCACGCGCCGGTCCAGCGCGTCGTAGCGGTATCGCCACCGGCCGCCGTCCGGCGTGTGCACGGTGACCAGGTGGTCGTGCGCGTCCCAGCCGAACACCCAGGTCAGCTCGGTCCCGTCCGGTGCGGGCAGGGTCCGCCGGATCACCCTGCCCTGCCCGTCGTGGACGTAGCGCGCCGCGCCGAGTGACGAGGAGAGCAGATTGCCGAGCACGTCGTAGGCGTAACGTTCGGCGGCGGCGTGATGATGCGCCGCGGTGATCCGGCCCGCGTGGTCGTACTCGTAGCGCACTCCGCCCGCCGGGTCCTCCCGTGCGGCGACGCTGCCGTCCGGCCGCCGGTGGTAGCGCTTGGTGCCGGCCGGGGTGTGCTGCGCGACGAGCCTGCCTGCCGCGTCGAATTCCTGCCGCAGCAACGGGTTCGGCCCGGCGGAGAGGGCGACCGTGCGACCGGCGGAGTCTTCGCGCAGGGTCAGCTCGGTGCCCGCGATCCGCAGCAGCTCCGCCCCGTCCCCGGTCTGTCCCCAAAGGACGTCCACTCCGGACGGAGTGCGCATCGTCTTGGTGCCGCCGGAATAGCCGACGGCGGTGTCCCCGGCCCCGCTCGTCTGGCGGACGACCCGGCCCGCGTCGTCGTGTTCCAGTTCCAGGACACCGTCCGGGCCGGTGGCGCGCACGAGGCGGCCCACCGGGTCGTAACGGTAGGTCTCGGTACCCGACGGGCTGATCCGCTCGATCGGGTTGCCGAGCAGGTCGTAACGCCACTCCACGATCTCGCCGTCGGCGCCGACCCGCCGCACCCGCTGCCCCGCGGCGTCGTAATCGCACCGGGTGATCCGGCCCGCGAAATCCTGCTGCGTGAGCAGCCGTCCTTCGGCGTCGTAGGTGAAGTGCCAGGTCTGCCCGGCCGGGTTGGTCACCGCGACGAGCCGCAATTCGGTGTCGTAGCGCCAGATGGTGCGTGCGCCGGCGGGATCGATCGTGGCGGTGATCGTGTCCATCGGGCCGTTCTCGGTGCGGAAGGTCCTGCCGAGTTCGTCGATGCGGGCTGTTTCCCGGCTCTCGCCGTCGAAGGCCCACTGACGGCGGGTCCCGTTCGCGGCGACGACCTCCCGCAGGGAGCCCTCCACCGTCCACGCGTAAGTGGTCCGGCCGTCGGCGTCGTCGATCGCGCGCGGCCGCCCGAAGAGATCGACCTCGAGCCGGGGCACCACTTCACCCGGGCCGGGTTCGTCGCCGTAGGTGTCCTCGAGGTGCTGGTCTTCGGTGACCCCGAGCGGGTCCGTGTACGGATCCGGCACGTTCGGGGCCGTGTACCGCCGCCGGAACACCCGGTCGCCGTCGGCCACCTCGATCGCGAGCTCGGTGTGGGTCCATTCCGTGAGCACCACGCGGGAGCCGTCGGCGCGGAGCACCGAACGCAGCCGCCCGGCCGCGTCGTGCTCGAACACCGTCCGCCTGCCGAGCTGGTCGGTGCGGTTGAGCAGCACGTCGCGCGGGCCGTACTCGCTCCGGGTCACGCCGCCGAGCCGATCGGTCACCCCCGCGGTGTTGCCGTCCTCGTCGAACTCGTACACCGTGCGGAAGCCGAAGGAGTCGGTGACCGTGGTGGTCCGCTCGCCGAAGACGAGCGACGTGTCGAGGTAACCCTGGTCCCCGACGCCCCGGACACAGCGGCCGTGTTCGTCGTAGACGTAGCGGTACCAGGCGCCGCTGTGGTCGGTCCAGCCGGTGATCCGGCCCTCGGCGTCGTGGCTGTAGCGGGCCGGAAGGGGCGAGGAATTCGCGCGGGAGCTGAGATGTCCACGCGTGTCGTAGTCGTAGCGGGCGACGGGGACTTCGGTGGCTTCGGCCAGCGCGCGGATCGCGCGGATCCGGCCGTCGGCGACGTCGAAGGCGATCCAGGCGCCGCCGGAGTGCCTGAGCGTCGAGGGGGCGCCGTGGTCATCGTGTTCCAGCTCGACGTAGGCGTGCTCCTCGGTGCGGATCTCCTTGAGCAGGAACAGATCCGGGTCGCCGTCGGCCGGGGCGAACCGGCGTTCGGTGCCGCGCCCCGGATCCGTCAGGAAGTACTCGGTGCCTTCGCCGCGCAGCCGCCGGAGTGGTCCGTGCAGCGCGGTGGTCTCCGTTCCCGGCGCGGGCACCGGGAACCGCAGGATCATCGCGTCGGCGGAATAGTAGGTGACGGTCCCGTTCGCGATGGTCAGCCGCTCGTCCACCAGTGTCGCCCACGACGGGCCGAACCAGCGGCCGCCCCGGTAGGACGAGACGTGGTTGCGGACCACGAGCTGGCCCAGCGGTCCCGGCACGACCAAATCGCTTTCGGTGACCAGCACGTCCCCGCTCTGGACGTCGATCGGGTCACCGCTGCCATCCTTGCAGCCCGGTTCCTTGGTCTCGGACGGATTCCGTTTGTCACCACTACCGGTTTTCGCGCCGGAGGCCGTGGTCGAGCCGCCGCCCGGCGGACCGTCGAGGCCACGCGAGTTGTCCGGCGGGTCGTTCTTCGGCGGCTCGTTCTTGGGCGGCGGGTCGGTCCTCGGCGGGTCGTTCTTCGGGGACGAGTGGTCGCCGGACGGCGTGGTGGACTCGTCGCCGTTCTTGTCCTTGGGCGGGCCCTTGGGTTTCGTGTCCAGATCCTTCGGCTTCCCCGAAGGAGTGACCTTGCCGCCCTTGAGGTTCTTCAACGCCTTCGCCGCGTCGTCGAACAGGTCCCCGGCCTTCTTCAGCAGCGGGACCAGCGCCTTGAGCGCCTTCACCAGTTTGGTCGTGAGGTCGGTGATCTTCGCCGCCGTCTTCGCCACGGCCGCCACCACCTGCGGCACCACCCAGGTCAGCCCGATGCCGAGGGTGAACACCACCTGCAGCGCCCACGAGATCAGATGCCCGATCAGCTCGGCGATGATGTCGCGCACCAGGGTCCGCACCGCGGCGACGACCTCGCCCGCGGTCTTCACGCCGGACGACGCGCCTTCGGATCCCTTTTGCGCGGACTGGATCACCGTGGCGGTGTCGGCCGCCTGTGCGCGGTAGGCGTCCGCCGCCTCGCCCTTCCACGACTCGAGGTCCTTCTTGACCAGGACGGTCAGTTCCTCGCTGACCTCGCCCAGTTCCTTGGCCACGTTCGCCCACGTCTGCGCCTGCGCCTGGACCTCGTCGGCGTTGCCCGCCAACGCGTCCAGCGCGTCCTTGAGCGGACCCACGTGCTCCATCAGCCACGACACCCCGGCCGCCAGGATCGCCCCGAACGGGTCCAGCGCCATCGACAGCGCGTCGAGCGCGGTCCCGACCACGCCCATCGCGACGCCCGCCCAGTCCCCGGATTCGATCGCCGTCTTCAGCCCGTCCGCGGTCTCCAGCAAGGAGACGCCGGTGAACCACTTCGTCGAATCCTGAGTGGGCGCGATCAACGGATTGGACACGTGACTTGCCTCGCTTCAAGATGATCGGAACGCCGGGGTGACAACCTTGTCATTCAATCATCACGAGCCCGGCCGGATCAGGCGGCCTGTCCCGGGATCGCCGATGAGGCGGGAAAAGTCTGCCCGAACGGGCAAGGGACTCGGACGTTCGAAAACCGCGTTAGGCGCTCAAAGGGACATCGGCGACACGGGGCCGGCCTTGCGCACCAGCGCCGCGCCGAGGGTGCGGGCGGCGCGGGCGACCGTGTCGGACAGCGCGGCGAGTGGCTGTGGCGGCGCGAGCACGGCCGCGATCGAACCGACCGCCCTGCCGTTCGGCAACCTGATGGCCGCTTCGATGGCGACGAGCTCGTGTTCCGCCTGCCAGACCGGGCAGAAGCGGCCGATACGTTGCGGCACGGTCGATCCAGGGCGGAAAAGGAGGTGGTCTTCCGGCCGGGCGAGGCTGGCGGCGGCGATCAGGATGTTCCCGTCGCAGGGCACGGCGAGCACCGAACTCGCTCGTGTGGTCGCGGTCAGGCGCCGGAGCTCGCCGCGGGCCAGCTCCAGCAGGCGCGGATAGGGTTGCCACGATTGGCCGAGCCGGAATGCCTGCACGCCGACGCGATAGCGGTTTTCGCTGCGCTGGACAACCTCCAGTTCGGTCAATTGCTCGAGTAATCGATGTGCCGTCGCTTTCGGTATCGAGCAGGAATTCGCCAGCTGGGTCAAGCCCGCTTCACCTTGATGCCGTACCAAGGCATCCAATAGGGTGAAAGCGCCTTCGAGGACGCTTCTCGCTCTTCTCTTGGTCTCCATTGAAATCCCCTCGCGCGGTCCACTGGACGGAAACCTTGCTGACAAGGCCAACACGTCGGTGTCAGGGTGGAACGGTCCCGGTGCGTATCTTCGGTCAAAAAGCGCGGACTGGGAAGAGTGCATCCACCGAACGGAAAGAGGTTCGAGCAAAATGCGAAGATCCATTCGGCTGGGGACGGCGTTGGCGGGTTTGCTCGCCGGTCTGCTCGTGGCGCCCGCGGCGGCCGCGGACGAGGGCGATGTCCGCGTCGCGGCCTCGCCCCCGTCGCAGAAGACCGCCGCGGACTTCGACGGCGACGGGTTCGCCGACAAGGCGGTTTGGCGCCCTGGCAACGGTGTCTGGTATGTGATCCGCAGCAGCAACGGCAGTGTGGTGACACAGCAGTGGGGTGTCTCGGGTGACGTGCCGGTCGCCGCGGACTACGACGGTGACCACCGGGCGGACTTCGCCGTCTGGCGGCCGTCCAACGGTATTTGGTACATCATCCAGAGCAGCAACGGCGCGGTGGTGACCCAGCAGTGGGGTGTGGCCGGTGACGTTCCGCTGACCGGCGATTTCAATGGCGACGGCCGCTCCGATTTCGTCGTCTGGCGGCCGAGTAATGGGACCTGGTACGTGCTGGGTATCGCCACCGTGCAATGGGGGGTGGCCGGTGACGTTCCGGTGGCGGGTGATTTCAACGCGGACGGACGCGCCGACTTCACCGTTTGACGGCCGAGCGACGGTGTCTGGTACGTGCGGGGAATCGCGACCCAGCAATGGGGTGTCGCGGGCGACATTCCGGTGGCGGGCGATTTCAACGCGGACGGACGGGCGGATTTCGCCGTCTGGCGCCCGGGTAACGGCGTCTGGTACGTGCTCGGTATCGCCACCCAGCAATGGGGGGTGGCGGGCGACGTGCCGATGGCGGGTGACTTCGGCGGCGACCCGCGGGCGGACTTCGTGGTGTGGCGACCGTCGAACGGGACCTGGTACGGCCTGAACCTGTTCACCACCCAGTGGGGGATATCGGGCGACATCCCGGTCTGAGCGCCGATCCGCCGCCTTCCGGGCCCGGAAGGCGGCGGGCCGGTCTGCCCCGCCTTGACCAGCGAATAGTGACACTTTGGCGCAAAGTGCCACACGAGGGGTGGAAGTTCGGCTAACGTCCTGCCGCGGCTCCGACCGGAGCGAAGAACCGAGCAGGAGAAGGTGCGCGCATGCGGCGATTTCTGGTCATCGTGGCCTGCCTGGGGGCCGTGCTGACGGCGTCAGGCTGCGGAACGGACGGCGACCCGGCCCCGGTATCGAGCGGCACGCCGCCCGCCGGGCAGCCGCCCGCGTCGGCCACGCCGGAGGCGAAGACCGCCGATCCGCCTCTGTCGTTCGACAAGAGCGCGCCGGTCGGGCTTCCGGCGGGCGCGTTGCGCGCCAACGTGGCCGGCAACGTCACCTCGCTGTTCACGACGTTGCGCGGCCGCACCGGCCACATCGTCACGCCGACCGCGCTGAACGCGGTGGATGTGCTGACCGGGCAACAGAAATGGACCGTCCCTTTCGAACAGCGGCCGGGTGACCCGTACAACCAGAGCGGGCCGTTCGTCAACACGACCGGACCGCGCCCGCCAGCGGTCGGGGACAGGCTCGTCGTCGCCGCCGTCCCGGTCGCCATTCCGGAGCAGGGCACCACGCCCGGCTACATCGCGCTGTCGGTGATCGCGGCGGACGTGGAGAAGGGCACCAAGGTCTGGCAGTCCGAGACCAGGGTCTCCAAGGACGAATACGGCAGCGCGAGCAACGCCGTCACCGAGGTCGTCGCCATCACCGACAAGGCCGTCGTCGCCCGTTACGGCCGCTCGGACGACCACATCACGGTCGCGCTCGACCCGGCCAGCGGTAAAACCCTGTGGCAGCGCGAAGACTACGAAGCAGGCAGCGTGCACGGCGACGTCGTCGTCGGCGCCGACTTCAACGTCGCCGAGAACTCTTCGATGGTCCAGGCGACCGCGCTCGATCTGATCACGGGTGAGCAGAAATGGGTCGCCGCCGCGAAGTCTTCCCAAATCGGCGTGACCCCCGCCGATCCGGCGCTGGTCGTGCTCACCAGGACCGACTACGGCAGTGGCGACCCGTCGCTGCTGTTCCTCGATCCGGTCACCGGCGCGGAAAAGACCAAGGTCGCGGGCGAGGGCGGGTTCGGCTCCAGCTCGTACGGAACCTGTTACCACGACAAGCGATCGGTGCTCGTCTGCGACGCGGGCGGTGTGCTCACCGGCTACGACGCCGCGACCGCCGCCAAGCTCTGGACCCTGCCGGACAAGGCGGCCGACCGGGTCGCTCCCGGTATCACGGTGGCGTGGCACGGCGCCGTCTACGGGAAAACCGGCGGCGGCAAGCCGATCGTGCTGGACGCCAGGACGGGTAAGGACCTGGCCACCGACGACGTCGGCGTGGTCCCGGTGCTCGTGAGCGAATACGCCGGGATCGGCGCGGGCGAAAACGGGGCTCCGTCGGCCTATCCGGTCAAGAAGTGACCCCGGCGTCGAGGAGATCGGGCATACCCCTCAGCTGCCTGCGCGAGGTGATGCCGAGTTTGCGGAAGATGTTGCGGAGGTGGGCATCCACCGTGCGGGGACTGAGGAACAGGCGCGTGGCCACCTCCTTCGAGGTCGCGCCCGCGGCGACCTGGCGCGCGATATGCGTCTCCTGCATGGTCAGGTGGTCGTAGGAATGCCCGGTGCGGCTGCGGGCGACCTCCCCGGTCGCGCGCAGCTCGCCGGCCGCCCGCCGGGTGAACGCCTCCAGCCCGATGTCCGACAGCCGTTCGTGTGCCGTGCGCAGATGCTCGCGTGCCTCACGACGGCGGCCCTCGCGGCGCAGCCACTCGCCGTACCGCAGCTGCGCCCGGGCGAGGTGCACCGCGAGCGGGCCGTTCTCCAGCTGCCCGAGCGCTTCCAGATGGTCGGCCTCGGCGTCGGTGACCAGTGCCCGCGCGGCCGCCGCGATGCCGAGGGCGAAAGCGGTTCCGGCGGCTTCCGTGCGTTCGGCCAAGGCGTCCAGCGCCGACCGGGCGGCGGCGTGCTCCCCGCACCGGACCGCGGCCTCCACGAGCTCGGGCAGCGCGATGCCGGTGAGGAAGAGGTCACCGCTCGCCACGGCCCGGTTCGCCGCGTCGAACGCGGCCGGGTACTCGGCGAGACCGTTGTACAGCACGGCCGTCGCCCAATGGACGTTCGCGGTCAGCTGGCCGTTGCCCCGGGTCGTCGCCTCGGCGAACAGCTCGAGCACTTCCTCACGACGGCCGCGCATGGCCGCCAGATGCACTCGGGGATAGAGCTGCGGCGCGTCGCCGACGGCGTCGGCGATCGCCTCCTCTTCCGCGATCGCGGCCATCGCCCGGCCGAAGTTCCCGGTGAGCACCGCGTGCAGCGCCACCTGCGACAGGCCGAGCCGGATGGTCATCGGCGATCCGGTGTCCCGCCCGGTCCGCACGAGCCAGCCGACGATCGTCGCGTGCAGATCGATGTCCCACAGTTCGCCCGCGAGCACGGTGGCCAAGGCCGGCGTCCTGGTCCAGCCGTCGTCGTCGCCGGTGAGAACCCGGCGAAGCGCGGGCACTCCGGCATGGTGTCCTTCGGTGGTCAGCCGCACGAGCGCATCGAGGAGGTCCGGCGGCCCTGGAGGCGCCGAGCGGGCCGCGTCGAGAACGCGGTCCAGCACTCCCGCGGCCCTGCCGACGACGAGCCCCATTTCCAGTGCCAAGACGAAGAACTCGCGCGATCGCTCCGGATCGACGTCGGCGAGCCGTTGTGCCGCCCGCAAAATGAGTTCCGGCCCCCGGACGGCGCCCTCCGCGCCTTGGACGAAGGCGATCCGCCCGCGCAGCAGATCGACGGAAGCGTGCTGCGGGACGTCCAGTGTCTCCGTGTCGACGCTGGCGAGCAGATCCGCCGCCGCGTCCGTCCCGCCCGCTTCGAGCGTCGTCCTGGCGGCCGCGAGGGTGCGCTCGGTCTGCTTGGCGGGATCGAGCGAAAGCGCGGCCGCCCGCTCGAGGAACGCGGCGGCGGCCGCCACGCCACCACGCGCCTGCGCACGCGACGCCGACAACTCCAGCTCCGCCGCGACCTCTTCGTCCGGTCCCGTGGTGGCCTGGGCACGGTGCCAGGCCCGCCGGTCACCGGCGGTCTCCGGATCGGTGACCTCGGCCAGCGCCCGATGCGCCGCGTGACGCCGCTCCGGTTCGGCCGCGCGGTACGCGGCGGACCGCGCCAGCGGATGACAGAAGCGCGCCCGCGTGTCGAACCGGATCAGCCCGGATGCCTCGGCGGCGGCGCTCGCGGCGGGCACTTCGATGTCCAGCCGCCGCGCGGCCGCCCACAGCAGGCCGGGGTCGCCGGTGGGATCGGCGCTCGCGAGGATCAGCAGCCGTCGCGCGTCCACCGGCAGTTCCGCCATCCTGGCCAGGAAACTGCGCTCGATCCGGCTCGCGACCGGCGACGGCTCCGGCAGCGCGAAGCCGCCCGCTTTCGGCAGCTCGATCAGGGCGAGCGGGTTGCCGCGTGCCTCGGCGAGCAGGCGGTCACGCACCCGCTCGTCCAGCGTCACGGTCTTCTCCCCGGCCAGCAAGGCGCGCGCGTGCGTGTCGGTCAGCCCGCCGACCGTCAGCCCGGGCAGTTCGTCCAGCCCACGGACCGGATCCCGGTCACGCGCGGCGAACACCATCGCGATCGGCTCGGCCGCGATCCGCCTCGCCAGGAACGTCAACGCCCTCGCCGACGCGGTGTCCAGCCAATGCGCGTCGTCGACCAGGCACAGCACCGGACGCGTCCCGGCGGCGGTCGCCAGCAGTTCGAGCGCGGCGAGGCCGACGCGGAACGGGTCCGGCGCGCCGTCGGCCAGCCCGAAGGCGACGAGAAGGGACTCGCGGTACGGAGCCGACAGCGCGTCGAGGTGCTCGAGCGCCGGAACGCACAGCTGATGCAGCGCCGCGAACGGCAGCTCGCCCTCGAACTCCGACCCGGACGCGCGGATGAGCTGGAATTCCCCCGCGGTCGCCTGTTCGACGTGGTCCAGCAGCGCGCTCTTGCCGATCCCCGGCTCACCACGGAGGACGAGCACCCCGCCCTCGCCCCGGGCGGCCGCGCGGACCAGGGCGAGGAGGCGATCGATCTCGTCCCGCCTGCCGACGAGCGGGCGGGAGGACGTCGTGGGCATGGCCTGAACCCTAGCGAGGAGAACTAGGTGATTGTCGCCGACGCGAGCGGAGAGGGGCTCGCGCGATCGTTGCGGCATGACAGTACGGGAGACGAAACGGATCTCGCGCGGCGTGGCGATGGCAGGCCTGGCGAGCGCCATGTTCCTGGTCATCCTCGACGCCGCGATGGTCAACCTCGCCGGCTCGACCATCCGGCAGGGCCTGGGACTCACCGCCGCCGAGCTCACGGTGGTCGTGGACAGCTATCTGGTGACCTTCGCCGGCCTGCTGCTGCTAGGCGGCAGGCTCGCCGACGTGCTCGGCGCCAGGAAGGTGTTCCTGACCGGAATGGCGGGCTATCTCGCGGCGACGGCCTTCTGCGCGCTGGCCACCGGTGGCGGGATGCTGATCGCCGGGCGGATCGGCCAGGGGATCGGGGCCGCGATCCTGATGCCCGCCGCGCTTTCGCTCGTACTCGGCCTCTACCCGTCTCCCGCGGAACGCACCAGGGCGATGGGGATCTGGGGCGCGATCGCGGGGGCGGGCAGCCTCGCCGGCGTCTTCCTCGGCGGAACGCTGACCGAACTGCTCGGCTGGCAGGCGGTGTTCGTGGCCCCGGTGCCGTTCGGTGTCGTCGGCGCGTTCGTCGTGTGGCGGGCCGTGCGGCCGGTACCCGGAAGGCCGGGCCGGTTCGACGCGCTGGGCGCCGTCACGATCACCATCGGGATCTCCGGGCTCGCGCTGGGCATGGTCTCCGCCTCGGACGCCGGCTGGACCGCTCCCGGCACCGTCGCCGGGCTCGCCGCGGGTCTCGTTTCGCTGGCGGCGTTCGTGATCGTCGAGCGGCGTTCCGCGCGGCCACTGGTCCCGCTCGGGGTGTTCCGCCGGAAACCGGTGGTGACCGCGAACCTGGTGATGGTGCTGATCGGCGGCACCCTGACGAGCCTGTTCTTCTTCCTGCCCCAGTACCAGCAGGACGTACTCGGGATGAGCCCGCTGGCGACCGGAATGACCCAGCTCCCGCTCGCCGTCATGATCATCGTCGGCAGCGTCCTCGCGCCGATGCTGGCGAAACGCGTCGGGCTCGGCCGCGCGCTGCCCGCCGCCCTCACCGTTCTGCTCGCCGGTTTCCTTTGGCTGGCTTGGGATCCGACGACCAGCGGCTTCTCGGTCGGTCTGCTGGGCGCGTTCCTGCTGATCGGCACCGGGCTCGGGCTGGGCGCCGTCAACGCCACCGCGATGGCGGTCCGCGACAGCGCGGACGGTGAAGCGGGGCTGCTCAGCGGACTGGTCAACGCCGCGCAGCAACTGGGCGGCGCGGTCGGGCTCGCCGCACTCGCCGGAATCGCCATCGGCGCCGCCGGAACAGCCGGCGACATCTCGTTCACGACCGCGTTCCTCGGCGAAGCCGCCTTCGTCGTCATAGCCCTCGCGGTGTCACTCGTCTCCGCGAAACGTTGACCCCACCAGGAAAGGACACTCCACAATGGACACAGTATTGGTGACCGGCGCGACCGGAACCGTCGGATCCGCGTTGATCCCCGCCCTGCGAACCCGCGGAGTCACGGTCCGCGCCATGACCCGGGACCCCGGCCGTTCCGTTCCCGGTGCCGAGACCGTCGTCGCCGACCTGCGTGACCCGGAATCGGTCGCCGCGGCGCTGAAAGGCGTCGACGTGGTCTTCCTCAACAGCCCGTCCGCGGCCGACGCCGCCGCGGTTCAGATCCGGTTCGCCGACCTGGCCCGCGACGCCGGCGTGAACCGGCTCGTGCTGCTCTCGCAGTACGCGGCGCGGATCGACTCGCCGGTACGATTCCTGCGCTGGCACGCCGAAGTCGAGGCGCACGTCCGAGAACTCGGGATCGACCACACCGTGCTGCGCCCCAACCTGTACCTCCAGGCGCTGCTCGCCTTCGCCCGCACCATCGCGCAGGGCTTCATCGCCGCCCCCATCGGTGACGCCGCCGTCAGCGCGATCGACACCAGGGACATCGCGGACGCCGCCGCGGCCGTGCTGACCGGTCCGGGACACACCGGCCGGACCTACACGCTGACCGGCCCTCGCGCCGTGACCCACACCGAGATCGCCCACGCACTTTCCGTGGCCATGGGACGGAGCGTCGTCTTCCACGACACGCCCGCCGAGCAGTTCGCCGCCGCGCTGAGCGGTCTGCTCCCGCCGTGGCAGATCGACGGTCTCATCGAGGACTACGCCCACTACGCCCGAGGCGAAGCCGCCGAAGTACACAGTTCCGTCGCCGACCTGACCGGGAAACCCGCGCGTGACGTCACCGACTTCGCCCGCGACCACGCCGATGCCTTCAGGTCGGTCCGATGATCTACCACTGCATCCGGTTCACTCTCAAACCCGGAGTCTCCGAAGAGGAGAAAGCGGCGGGTCTGGCGCGGATGGGCGAGCACGTCAACGCGATTCCCGCGATCGAAGCACGCGTCGTCGGTCCCGATTTCGGTGGTGAATTCGACTACGGCGCCGTCACCGTGCTGAAAGACATCGAGGCGTATGAGCAGTACATGAATCATCCGGTGCATCTCGCGATGGACCGGGCCGGATTGCCGCTGATCGACCGGTTCGTGTCGTACGACGTCACCGACGACCCGGATCCGGAGATCGGGGCGAAGATCGCCGACGTGCACCGGCGACGGTTCGAGAACGTGCCTGACGTTGCCGAGTTGGTCGCGGGTCTTGGGGAATACACCGGGAGTGCGGCGCCCGGTTCTATGCGGTGAGGGGCTTTTGCGGACGGGGTTTCGCTCGTCCGGTGGCGCTTTCTGTGATCGGCCTGTCAGGAGGGTTTCGCCGAGGGTGAATATCCTTTGAGGCCGATTCACTCTTCGGTGTTGTTCGTGCGTTTCGCCGGTCGCTTAAAATTACAAACACGTGTTCGAAGAAAGGTGCTATTATGGAGTCGTGTCCGAGACCTTCCTCCCCGAGTTGCCGCAGGAGCTGTGGCGTGCCGGCAAGCTGGAGCTTGCCCATGGTGTGCAGCAGTCTCTGCAGGTGATCCGGGTGGCGACCGCCGCGTTGGGGCGGTTCTTGGCGGAGATCGAGTCTCGGGGCGTCAAAGACTTGTACGGCCATGGCAGTACGGCCAGCTGGCTCGCGGATGTGGCGGGCTTGTCGCGCGGCGAGGCCGGTGCGATCGTGAAGCGGGCCATCGCGCTGAACCCCACCCGGGCTCTGGACGGCACGGAGGTTCCGCCCGTCGCGCCCGCGACCGCCGCCGTCGCCGCCGAAGGACTGATCGGGAACGAACGGATCGATCAGATCCTGGAGATCTTGAAACGGCTCCCCGCCGACACGTCTGCCGAGGATCGGGCGAAGGCGGAGAAGATCCTGGCCGACCTCGCCCCGAACGCCGGACCCGCACAGCTCACCAAGGCCGAGGCGAACCTGCTGGGCTGGCTCGACCCCGACGGCAAGGAACCCAAAGACCCCGAGCCTAAGGAACCGCGGCGGGAAATCACCCTGGAGCGCCGGAAAGACGGGTTCTGGAAACTCACCGGCCTGCTCGACGACGAGACCGGTGCCCGCACCGCCGCCGCACTGGAGGCGCACGCCCAGCCACGGCCGGTCGACGAATTCGGGCAGGCAGATCTGCGGATGAAATGCGAACGCATGGGAGACGCCTGGGCCGACCTCCTCGACCTGGCCATCGCCTGCCCGGACCAGCCCGGCACCAGCGGCTACCGCACCCTCGTGCACGTCACCATCGGACTCGACGAACTCAAATCGGGTCTCGGCACCGCGTGTCTCGATTTCGTGGGGACGATGACCGCTCGGGAAGCGCGGCTCGCGGCCTGCGACTGTCTCATGCTGCCGGTCGTGATGAGCACCTCGGGCGAACCCCTCGATATGGGGCGCCTGCGAAGATTCGTCACACCCGGGCAGAGACGCGCCCTGAACATCCGCGACAGGGGCTGTGCGTTCCCGGGCTGCCATCGGAAACCCAAGAACTGCCACGCTCATCATATTGAGCACTGGGCAGACGGCGGACCCACCGACCTCCGAAATCTCGTGCTGCTCTGTAGCTTCCACCATCGGTTGATTCACCACGGCGACTGGGAAGTACACATGGCCGCCGACGGGCTACCGGAATTCATCCCACCCCAATACCGAGATCCGCTCCGACAACCCCGCCGCAACACCCTGCATCACAGCTGACCACCGAGGAGCCCGTCGGCCACACCGACGACGGGCTCCTCGGCATGCCCACAGTCGCGCCGGGCACCTGAGAGCCTCCGGAACCTGGTCTCGGCTCGGCGGCTTCGACCACCGCCGACGGATGTCCGTGGATGGGTTACCAGGGTTCGTTCCGAAGACCTCGGCGCGGTACCCGCCCGCTGCACCAGGTCACCCGCCTCAGCGCCGGGAGCCGCCCCGTAGATCCCGGCGCAAAGCGAAGACGAAGGAACCGGCAGAAATCCCCGCCCCGTTCTGCCGGAAAACCTGCCTGGACCCCATCGTCACACCGGCTTAGGTTTGTGCCGGTCGTTCAGCGGCGACTCGGAACCGATGGCCACCGGACACGGCCATCGGGCTCCGAGCCGGAACCGGTCATGAACGAGGCCGGCGCGCCACGGTTCAGGGGAGTCCGCCGAGCCGATCACCGAGACCACGAGCGCGTTCCCGGTCCGCGCGCGCCGACTCCGGATCTCCCATCTCGTCCGCCACAGCCGCTCGTTCGCCGAGGGTGTCGATCTGAGCCTGGGTCAGCCCGATGCGTTCGTAGAGTTCCTCGGCCTCGGACAGGCGGCGGTGCGCGGTCGCGTGGTCGCCCTGCCGGCGCAGGAACCGTCCGGTCTCCTGGAGCGCGCGGGCCTGTCCCATGGCCGCTCCGTGACGGCGGAACAGGGCGAGCGCCGTTTCGCATTGGGTGAGCGCGCGATCGGGCGCGTCGAGTGCGGCCAGGTTCTGTGCCGAACGCAGCAGCACGAACGCGTAGTTGGTGTCGTCCACCGGGGTCCGCGTGCCGCCGTGCTCCTGCGCGAAGTACCGGACGCAGACGTCGAATTCCTCGGCGGCGTCGGCGAACCGGCCGGTCCGGTACCAGTACGAAGCCCGCATCGTCCGTGCCACATGGACTCCGAGCGGGTAGCCGGCCTCTCCGAACAGGCGCGCGGCCTCGTCGAAGAGTTCCGGTGACGTGTCGCGGGCATGGGCGCTCGTCAGATACACCCGTGCCCAGCCCTGTTCGCGAGGGTCGCCCGCCTCCACCGCGGCGTCCCACGCCAGCCGGGCCATCCGGATCGCCTCTTCCGCCCGGTCGCGCAGCGAAGCCTGCACCCAGGACAGATAGTTCCGGTGCACCGCCTCGTCCCGTTTGCTGCCGAGCGCGATGGCCGAGTTCACGGCGAGTTCGAACACGTCGTACCAGACGCTCGCGGTTCCGCCGATCTCCGAATACCAGTGCATCGACTCGGCGAGATCGAGGACCGGCCGGTGGTCGCCGCGCGCGGCGGCGCTCTTGACGGCGGCGAGCCAGTTCTTCAGCTCGACTTCGAGCCATCTGCCCGCGCCGGTGTGGTCCCCGAACGACGGCGTGGCGACCGGGAGCGGGCTGACCCCGTCGGTCGGGTGGAAATAGCGGCCCGCCGCCGTCGCGGTGCGCACCAGCCAGCCGGTCAGCCGCTTCTCCGCCGCGGCGACGACTTCCGGTGATTCCTCCAGGGCGAGCCGTTCGGTCGCGAAGACCCGCAGGAGGTCGTGGAACTGGTACCGCCCGTTCTCCTGAGACGTCTGCAGCAGGCTCGCGTCGGCCAGTTCCTCCAGGAAGACGGCGGCGTCGTCCTCGTCGGCGGCTTCGACGAGCGTCATCGCGGCGCCCACCGGGAAATCCGCCGCCGGGACGAGCGACAGCCGCCGGAACACCGTGGCGGCGTCCGGGCTGAGCTGGCGGTACGAAAGTTCGAACACGCTGCGCACGTCGAGATCGCCGGCGGTCAGGGTGGTCAGCCGCCGGCCGCGGTCACGGAGCTGGTCCACCAGACGCGTCAGCGGCCACGCCGGACGGCTCGCCAGCCGGTTGCCCGCGATCCGCAGCGCCAGCGGCAGCCTGCCGCACAGTTCGACCAGTTCGAGTGCCGCTCGCCGTTCGCGCGTGACGCGGTCCGCCCCGACGATCGCCGACAGCAGGGCGATCGCGTCGTGCTCACTGAACACGTCGAGGGGGAGCCTGCTCGCGCATTCCAGCCCCACCAGCATCTGACGGCCGGTGACCAGGGTGAGACATCGCGGCCCGCCGACCAGCAGCGGGCGGACCTGGGCTTCGCCTGCCGCGTCGTCCAAGACGATCAGGGTGGCCCGATCCCGCAACAGGGACCGGCACAGACCCGCCCGGTCCTCCGGATCGGCGGGGATGCGGACGGCGTCGACGCCGAGCGAGCGCAGGATCAGGTGCAGCACGTCGGCCGGGTTCGCCGGCTCGGCGGACATGCCGCGCAGCTTCAGGAAAAGCCGCCCGTCGGGGAATTCCCCGGCGAGGTCGTGCGCCGCGCGGACCGCGAGGGTGGTCTTGCCGGTCCCCGGCGGCCCGCTCAGGATCGCGACCCGCCCCGACCGGCGCCGTCCGTCGCACAGATCCGCGGAAAGGGCGCGCAACGCGTCGAGATCCCTCTCGCGTCCGGTGAGATCGTCGACGTCCGCCGGGAGAACACCGATCGGATGTGCCTTGTGGATCCCGGGTGAGGGGGTACGGCCCTGCCTCGCCGCCTTCTGCAGGCCGGTCAGCTCTTCGTCGGTCAGCGACAGCGGCGTGGCGAGTGCTTCGATCGTCCGGCGTTGCGGGCTTTTGGCGATCCCCCGCTCCATGTCGCTGATGGCCCGGACGCTCACCCCGGATCCCTCGGCGAGCTCCTCCTGCGTGAGATCGGCGCGGACGCGGTAACCCTTCAGCAGCACTCTGAAACTCGCCCTTTCCAGGGCGGCGTTCGTCATGACCGGATTATCCCGTCCCGGTCGGCGGGCTCAACTTGACTTTGGTCTCAGCGGCACGGGGTACCGGGCGGTGATCGCCGCGGCCCGATCCCGCAGCGAAGCGCGTAACCAAGGCGGGGCAAGGGCTTCCGCGTCCGCTGCGAGCTGCCACAACGCCCACTCGGCATGCCGCGCGTCCTGGAAGGTCACCTCCAGCTTCAGCCTGCCGTCCTCTTCGGTCTCCTCCGAGAGCACGGCGAGCGCGGTGCCCACCAGCTGGTCCCGGCGAGCGGGATCCACCCGCACCTCGACCGCGACCAGGTCCCCGCCGGTCCGGAACCGCGTGCCGCGTTCCTGCCAGGCCCGGTCCAGATCGACGCGCTCCGCTCGTTCCGCGGGTTCGGGGAGTTCCTCGGCGGCCCGCAGCCGGGACAGCCGGTAAGTGCGGTCTTCACCGGATCTCGTGGCCAGCAGGTAGCCCTGATCCCGGACGGTGACCAGGCCGATCGGATCCACCGTGCGCCACCGCGCCGTCTGGCCCGAAGCCGCGTAGTGGATGCGCAGTTTGTGCCCGGCGAACACCGCCCGCCGGACCTCGGCGACGATGGCGTCGGGCACCTCCTCGGCGGCAACCCGGCGCGAGAGGAGATCGGTCTCCGGGTCGATGAGCAGCCGCCGGGCCGCGCCCGCCGCGGTGTCCCGCTGCCCTTCCGGCAGCGCGTCGATCACCTTGAGCATGGCCGACGCGAGCGCCGAGCCGAGGCCGAACGCCTGCGCCCCACGCCGTGATCCCGCGATCAGCAGCGCGAGCGCCTCGTCGTGGTTCAGCCCGGTGAGTTCCGTCTGGAAACCGGGCAGCAACGCGAAACCGCCATGCCTGCCGCGTTCGGCGTACACCGGCACACCCGCGGCGGACAGCGCCTCGATGTCCCGCAGCACGGTGCGGGTGGAGACCTCCAGCTCGCGGGCGAGCGTGGTCGCGGACAGCCGTCCCCGGTGCCGCAACAGCAACACCAGTGAGACCAGCCGGTCGGCGCGCATGCCGAAAACCTTAGCGGAATACACGACACAGGATGTCGTGTATTCGCTGCGAAGCTCCTCCCCATGACAAGCAGGACTGTGGCCACTGAGCCGAACGATCTTGGCAAATTCTTCATCGAACGGGGCAACGCGGGTGATGTCGACGGACTGGTGGCGTTGTACGAACCGGACGCGGTGCTGGCGTTCCCGCCGGGCAACATCGCGAAAGGGCACGCGGAGATCCGCAAGGTGTACGAGGAGTTCGTCGCGGCCGCGCCGGAACTCCTGCCGGGCAGGCAGCATCCGGCGCTGGCGGGCGGGGACCTCGCGCTCACGGCGTCCACGCTGACCACCGGCGAGATGACCGTCGAGGTCGCCCGCCGTCAGCCGGACGGATCCTGGCTGTGGGTGCTCGACCAGCCGGTGTTCGTGCCGTGACGGGACGGCTCGCCGGTGACGGGCCCCGTCATCGGCGAGCCGGATACGGTGTCAGGCCGTGCAGTTCCTGGCCGTGCCCGTGTTCACCTTGGCGCCGGTGAACTCCTCGATGATCGCGATGTTCTCCGGGGCGTAGTTCTTGGCGACGATCTTGGCCACGTCCGCGCTGCCGAGTTTGGCGGCATGGGGCGCGGATCGATCCAGCCAGTAGGCCGTCCGGAGGAACTCGATGAGCACGAATTCGCGTAATTCGGGCTGCGCCTTGATCTTGGCCCAGTAATCGGGATGCTTCGTCTTGGCGACGCGCAGGTACAGCTGGAGGTAGCGCAGGTTCGTGGCCGCGATGTCGCGGGAATTGCTCGCGCCCACTCCTTGGATGTACTCGGCGACGACGGTCGCCGCGGGCAATCCCATGAGCCCGGCGTTGAGTTCCGCGATGACGCCTTGGATCCGGTACGAACCCTGCTGCTGGTCGCGCAGGTAGATGTCGTCCATCGACCGCGTCAGATCGTCCGTGATCAGCGGCAGTATTTCGCGGCGGGGGAATCCGCCGTGGATCGGGACCTTCATCGCCTTGCGGGAAGCGTCGATCCAGGCGGAGACATGGACGTCCCACGAGGTTCTCGAAGGATCCAGATCCCACATGTGGGTCTCTTCGTGGATCGCCACCATCAGCGATTCGGCGAGCGCGTTGAAGCTGGTCTTGTTCACGAACTGGCTGAAGTACTTGTCCTTGGCCTGGGCGATCGCGAGGCCTTCGCCGCTGGGCCAGCGCCGCTTGTACACGGCCTGGATCGTCTGAAGCCACTTCGTGGACTGGAAACCGGCCTTTAAGTCACTCACATCGGCTTTCGGCTGGACGGGTTCTTCATAACAGAAGGGAGCCGCCGCCTCTTGAGCGGCGGCAGGGGAGACGGGGAATGGGGAGAGGGACAGGACGAGGCACGCGGTCAGCACGGTAATGCGATTTCGGCGCATGAATTCCTCGGTTCACGGTAGGGTTTTCCGTGGTCGGACGGAAGTGTCCCCTATCGATCACCGTCACTTCAACGATCCGGCCGGTACTGCGGCTGGACAGGCTAGGAATTATGGCGGCGAACGGGCTATTCCGCGGCCAGCCGGGATCGGCGCATGCTGTAACCGAAGTAGATCAGCAGGCCGAGTGCCATCCAGCCGGCGAAGACGATCCAGGTGGCGCCGTCGAGGCTGAGCATCATGTAGCCGCAGCACAGCACCCCGAGGATCGGCGTGACGGGGGAGAACGGCACCCGGAACGAACGCGGTGCCTCCGGCTGCCGCCGTCGCAGCAGCAGGACGGCGACGTTCACCAGCCCGAAGGCGAAGAGCGTGCCGATACTGGTGGCGTCGGCCAGCTTCCCGAGCGGGATGAACGCGGCCAGCGCCGCGACGAAACCGGACACCACCAGGGTGTTGATCCGGGGCGTACCGCTCTTGGGATCCACTTTGGACAGCGAAGCGGGCACCAGGCCGTCGCGGGACATCGAGAACAGGATGCGTGTCTGTCCGTAGAGGACGGTCAGCACGACACTGGAGATCGCCACGATCGCGCCGACGGCGAGCAGCCCGGCCCACAACGGATTGCCCGCCACGACGCCGAGCACATGCGAGAGCGCGGCTTCCTGGCCGTCGAACTCCTGCCACGGCAGCGCGCCGACCGCGGCGACGGCGACCAGGCAGTACAGCACGGTGACGATGGCGAGCGAGAGCAGGATCGCCCTCGGCAGGTCGCGTTGCGGGTTCTTCGCCTCCTCGCCCGCCGTGGACGCGGCGTCGAAACCGATGTAGGAGAAGAACAGTTTCGCCGCGCCGGCGCTCAACCCCGCCAGGCCGAGCGGCAGGAACGGGGTGAAGTTCGCCGCCCGCACCGCCGAGAACGCGATCGCGCAGAACAGCACCAGCGTGCCGACCTTGATCACGACCATGATCGCGTTGGCCCGCGCGCTCTCCTTCGCGCCGGACAGCAGCAGGAACATGGCGAGCAGCACGACGACGATGGCCGGGACGTTGACGATCCCGCCCGATCCCGGAGGCTGGCTCAACGCGTCGGGGATGGCGAAACCGAACGTCAGCCGCAGCAGTTCGTTGAGGTATTGCCCCCAGCCGACGGCGACCGACGCCACCGAGACGCCGTATTCGAGCACCAGGCACCAGCCGCAGACCCAGGCGACCAGCTCGCCGAGCGTGGCGTACGCGTAGGAGTACGACGAACCGGACACCGGGATCATCCCGGCCAGTTCGGCGTAGGAGAGCGCCGAGAACAGCGCGGTGACACCGGCCAGCACGAACGACAGCACGACCGCGGGACCCGCGACGGGAACCGCCTCACCGAGCACGACGAAGATCCCGCTGCCCAGCGTCGCGCCGATGCTGAGCATGGTCAGCTGCCCGAGACCGAGGGAACGCTTCAGCGTGCCGTGATCACTTTCGGTGATCAGGTCGGCGACCGGTTTACGCCGCACCGCCGCGGCTCGCAAATTCATGACGACGACCGTATCTGCCGCCTCGGCGGCCGACGGTCCCGGCTATCGCCCGATGAGTTGCCGGTCATGCGCCCGGCGCCAGACCAGCAAGGACACCACCGCGCCGCACAGGCAGAGGAACATGTCCCACTGGGTGTCCCAGACGTCTCCTTGGGTGCCGAGGAAGTCGTCCGCGCCCGAGCCGAGGAGGAGTGCGCTGGCCCACTCCACGAATTCGAAGCCGGCGGCGATCGACAGGCAGACACAGACGGTCAGGAACGCGACCCAGCCGCCGGGGCGCAGCGGCGTCCGCCGCAACAGCACCTCGCGTACGGCGATCGCGGGGACGAAACCCTGGACGAAATGGGCGAACCGGTCGTAGTTGTTCCGCTGGGTGCCCAGCCAGTCCTGCACCCATTCCCCGGCCGGGGTCTCCGCGTAGGTGTACTGCCCGCCGTAACAGAGCACGAACGCGTGCAGCACCAGCAGCCAGCAGAGCAAGCGGGTCAAGGGAAAGCGTTTGCGCAGGGCCACCACCAGCGGCAACCCGATCAGCACCCAGACGACTTCCAGCAGCCAGGTGCCGGGCGATCCGGCCTGGACCCCGGTCGCCACGAGGACCGCGAGCACCGCGCCGGCCAGCAGGGTCCCTTCCGTCCGGCCGACACCGCGCACCATGGGAGGGACCCTACTTCGACGGGCTCCGGCTCGCTCAGTTCAGCTTGCGCATGTCGGCGGGCAGGCCGCCGCCGGCGTAGACGTCCTCGGCGAGCTTCGCCAGCGCGGTGAGCGCGACGTTCTGGCTGAACGGCCCGTAGGACACGCGGGAGACGCCGAGCTTCTGCGCGGTCGCCAGCGGGATCGAGCCCGGGACGCCGATCAGGTTCACCTTGCGCTCGCCCAGCGCCTCGACCAGCCTGCCGACCTGGCTCTCGTCGAGCTTGCCGGGCACGAAGACGTTCGACGCGCCCGCGTCCAGGTACGCGCGGCCGCGGGTGATCGCGTCGGCCAGCACCTCCTCGGGGTCACGGTCGCCCGCCCGGAGGAAGGCGTCGGTGCGGGCGTTGAGCACGAAATCGATCCCGGCGGACTGGGCGGCGGCGACCGCGGCCTCGACGGCCTTGACGGACTCGGCCAGCGGTTTCATCTGGTCTTCGAGGTTGCAGCCGACCGCGCCCACCTCGATCGCCCGGGCGACCGTGCCGCCCGGGTCGCCGTAGCCCGCTTCCAGGTCGGCGGTGACCGGCAGATCGCCCGCCACACGGACGACCAGGGCGACCTCGGCGATCATCTCGTCGCGGGGGATCACCTCACCGTCCGGGTAGCCGCGGGCGGCGGCGATGCCGTGGCTCGGCGTGGCGAGCGCCTGTGTGCCAGGGGTTTCGGCGACGACCTTCGCGGTGATCGCGTCCCAGACGTTGACTACGAGCAGCAGTTCGGGGGCGGCGTGCAATTCCTGCAGCCGCTTGGCCTTGTCGGCGGTGGAAACCATGTCTCCAATCTAGAGGTTCGCCAGGCTCACGACGAGGCGGTGAGAGCGCCGAGCCCGCTCGCCTGCGTCCGCCAATCGGCCTGGTTCGGTGTCCCGCCCGCCCAGCGCTGGCCGATCCGGTTCAGCGGGTCGCGATCCGACGCCCACAGCGTGTCCGCCTGCCGCCGGGCGTAGTCGCGGTAAGCCGTGGAGTTCGTCGCGGCGGCGAGATCCGCGAGGAACCGCATGAAGATGCCCTTGAACTGCTTTTGATTGTCGTCACAGGAGTTCTGGCCGACGTCGCACGATTCGGTGAGCACTCCGTTCTTCGTCAGCACCGTGCCGGTCACCGCCGCGTCGCCCAGCCGCCGGGCCGCGTCGAGCCAGCGGGTCTCGCCGGTGGCACGCCAGATTTCGACCAGGCCGCCGATGCCCAGCCCCTGGTTGTAGGTCCACACCGTCTGGCCGTTGTTGCGGCAGTCGCGGGTCAGGCCGTCGTTGACCAGCCCGGACGCGTTGATCATCCCGCTGCCGAGGTACCAGTCCGCGGCGGTCCGCGATCGGTGAAGCCATACCGAGTCGCCCGGCGTCCGGCGGTGGACCGAAGCCGCGAGCCGCAGGTACAGACCACTCGTGACGGCGTTCTTGTAGGTCCGCTCCCGGTCCCACCAGACACCACCGCCGCACGTCCCCGGATCCCAGTACCGGTGCACGTACCCGGCGATCGTGGTCGCCATGGAGAGATACCGCGGATCGCCGGTGTGGTCGTAGGCGGCCACCCACGCCAACCCCCACCAGGCGCTGTCGTCGATGGCCCGGCTGGCGAAATTCCCTTCGATGGCGTCAGAACTTCGCTCGCCCGCGGCGAAAACGCCGCGGTTCTGCTCGAAGGTCCGCGCGATGATCCAGTCGAACCGGCGATCCCCGGTGGTCCTGGCGTGGTCGATGACCGCCGTCAGGGTCGCCGCCGAATTCCACCAGCTGCTCGGCCACCAGCCCGGATACGGATCGTAGGAGTACAGGAGCGCGTCGGCCGCCGCCCGCGCGCGATCCGGCGCAGGCCGGGCCCACGCCGTACATGATCCTTCCTGGTGCCCGGCTTCCCGTCCGCAGGCACGGATCGCGCCGCCGTAATGGCGGCCGCGGGGATCGCGGGTCGCGAACAACGCCGTCCGTCCGGTGCTCGCGCCCGCGGCGACCGGTGTCCGGCCGAGCGAGGAACCGCCCGCCCAGCTCGCGCCCGCGTCCCACGAGCGGTCCAGCCAGATTTCGTCACCCCGCGCGCCGGATTCGATGGTGCCCCAGGCCATCGCGTTCCGGTCGACGTGCAGGCGGATCGTGCGGCCGGACAACGTCGTCGGCGGAACCGGCTGGGTGTCCCCGTCCGCCTGCGTCGACCCGTCGCAGACGACATCGCAGACCTTCGGATAAATCCACTGAGTACAGCCGATTCCGGCGGCGTCCCCGCACGCGCGGATCAGGCCGCGCCGGTGTTTCCCGGGATCGGTCACGTTGTACATCAAGGTCCGCGTGCCGGTCCAGGTGCCGGGAATGCTCGCCTTGCCCAGCAACCCTTCCCACGTCGCGCCGCCGTCCCACGACCGGTCGAGCCAGACCGCGTCCCCGGTCGTGCCCCGGTCGATACTGCCCCAGGCCATGCCGTCGGCGTCGGACACGTGGAGGCGAAGCAGCCTTCCGTTGATCAACGCGTCGGGAACCGGGAAGGTGTCCTCCCTGGCACGGGAAGGGTCGAGGGTGTCGCACGAGAGCACGCAGACCACCGCCGCGGCGGTCACCGGTTTCCCCGCCGGTGCGGGAATCGCCGTCAGGATCAGGCAAAGCACGAGATGGAGCAGCGATGACATCGTTGTCCGCCCTCGGGATCGGCCGTGCGCCGGAGCTGGGATGCCTTTCATGATCCGGGTTTCGTCACCGGGCGGTCAACGGGGACCACCGGTCAGATCTCAGGACAGGATTTCTGTTACGTGCCGGGCCGGGGCCACGACTGGTAGGGACAGCACGTTCGAGGGAGGCCTCCGTGGAGCTGACGATCAACGCCGCCGGTGACGAACAAGCGCTGACCGAGTTCTACAGCTGGCTCCGCGACGACGCCGACGTGACGCGGTCCGCGACGATCAGCTTCGCGGGGTCGCGGAACACCGAGGTCTTCGAGGTCATCTGCATGTCCATCGGCTCCCTGACCGGGCTGGCGAACCTCGGGATCGCTTGGGGCAACTTCCTGCGCTCCCGCGAGGAAACGCCGCCGTTCGTCATCTCGGTCGAGGGCGAGCTGACGGCGGAAGAGCGCGCCATGATCCGGAACCTGGACCTGCCGTTCTCGTGACGGCTCAAGCCCCGCTTCCCAGCCACCGCAACGTTTCCAGCGCCACGGCCACGTCCACCGCGTTCTCCGCCAACGGCCGGGGGAGCAGTTCGTCGGCCCGCGCCAGCCGCCGGACGACGGTGTTGCGGTGGGTGTAGAGCCGTTCCGCGGTCCGCGTCGTGTTGCCCAGCTCGTGCACGTAGGTCCGCACGGTCTCCCGGGTTTCGGCGTCGGCGTGCCGGAGTTCGCCGAGGGTGTCGGCGATGAACTCGCCAGCCTGCGCCGGATCGCCGGTGAGCAGCACCAGCAGCTGGATGTCCTGGTACCGCGCGATCTGCTGCGGTGAGGTGAGCCGGGCGAGCATCCGCTGGGTGGCGGCGGCGTCCAGATGGCTCCGGCGGAAGCCGTCGATCCCGCTGCCGGGCCGCCCCAGTGCGACCCGGACGTCAGGGTGCGGCGCGAGGTCTTCGGCGAGCCGGTCCGTGCGCGGCGGCGTCCGGCCGGGGAGCCAGACCCATAGCGCGGCGGCGCTGGCGACGACGGTCAGCCGGTGTGAAGCGCCGCTGGCCCGCATGAGCGTCTCCGCGGCGGTTTCGAGCTGCTGGGACGACGGGGTCACCGAGCCGCTCCAGACGATCGCGGCCGTATGCGGGCCGGCGAGCGGGTAACCGAGCTGGGCTTCGGCACGCGACCGGCTGATGGGCGCGCCCTCCAACAGCAGCGTGACCGTCGCCCGCCGTTCGGCGTGGGCGCCGCGGGTCAGCTCCGTGCGTTCGGCGGCCATCCGCTCCGACACCGCGGCGACGGTGTCCTCGATGAACGTGGTGATGGACAGCGACGAAACGTCGAGCAGTTCGCGGAGCAGGACCGGATCCGACGTGAGGTCGAAACAGATCTCGATCCACCGCCGCCAGGCCACCCCTTGCGCCCGCCGATAGGCGTCGAGACCGCCGGAATCGAAGCCCCGGCGCACCATGTCGCGGGCGCCGTCGAGCACTTCCTGGTTCAGGTTGGCGGCGACGCGTTCGCCGGGACGCTGCACGTTGGCGGCCGCCCAGTGCAGCAGATTCGCCAGATTCGCGCGTTTGGTCCCCTCGGTGAGCACGGGATCCTCGGCGACCGCGCGCATGCTGTCGCCGCCGAGGGAGGCCGCGTGCAGTTCCTCGATCCATTCGGCGCGGGGATGCAGCACGATTTCCGCGCCCCGCCGGAAGAGGTCACGCGCCTCAGGGGACAGGGTCGGCCACGGTGATGCTGCATTTTGCACCATGAGTGCATCATGATGGTGCAGATAGTGCTAGCGCAAATCCCCGCCCACCCCGCATCGTGGAGAGAACCGAGACGAGGCTGGAGTACCGCATGACGACGAGCACACCCGTCGAGCACCTCGACGTGGTCATCATCGGTGCCGGGATTTCCGGGATCGGGGCCGCGCGCTACCTGAAGACCGAGAACCCGGGCAAGACGTTCGCCATCCTGGAGGCCCGCGGCACGTCCGGCGGCACCTGGGACCTGTTCCGCTACCCGGGTATCCGCTCCGACTCCGATCTCCACACCTTCGGCTACGAGTTCAAGCCGTGGCGGGACAGGCAGTCGATCGCCGACGCGCCCCGGATCCTGTCGTACCTGCGCGAGACGATCACCGAGAACGGGATCGAGCCCAGCATCCGCTACCACCACAAGCTGCTCTCGGCGGCCTGGTCGAGTGACGAGGCGCGCTGGCTGCTGGAGATCGAGCGGACCGACACCGGCGAGCGCACCCGGCTCAGCGCGGGCTGGCTGTTCAACGCGGGCGGCTACTACCGCTACGACGAGGGTTTCACCCCGCGCTTCGAGGGCCGTGACCGCTTCGCCGGCACGATCGTGCACCCGCAGCATTGGCCGGAGGACCTCGACTACGCGGGCAAGCGCGTCGTCGTGATCGGCAGCGGTGCCACCGCGGTCACCCTGGTCCCGGCGATGGCGGGCACCGCGGCGCACGTGACGATGCTGCAGCGCACCCCGACCTACGTCATGCCGGTGCCGCGCGAGGACAAGATCGCGAACGGGCTGCGCAAGATCCTCGGCGACGAGCGGGCGTACGCGCTCACCCGCCGCAAGAACATCCGCAAGGGGCTCGCGGTCTGGCAGTTCTGCCAGAAGTTCCCGAAGACCGCCCGCGGGCTCATCCGGTACGTCAACAAGAAGCAGCTTCCCAAGGACTATCCGGTCGACGAGCATTTCAACCCGCCGTACGACCCGTGGGACCAGCGGCTGTGCGCCGTGCCCGGTGGCGACCTGTTCGCCGCCATCCGCAAGGGGCAGGCCGATGTCGTCACCGACAAGATCAAGACGTTCACCGAAAAGGGGATCCTGCTCGAATCCGGGCGCGAGCTGGCGGCGGACATCATCGTCACCGCCACCGGCCTGAACCTCCAGGTGTTCGGCGGGGCCACGCTCAGCGTCGACGGGAAACCGGTGATCCTGCCGGAAACCGTCGCGTACAAGGGAATGATGCTCTCCGGCGTGCCGAACGCCGCGTTCGCGATCGGCTACACGAACTCGTCGTGGACGCTCAAGATCGGCCTGCTGTGCGAGCACTTCTGCCGCCTGCTGACGCATATGGACACCCACGGCTACGACGTCTGCCGTCCCGTACTCGCCGATCCGGACATGCCGACGAAGCCGTTCCTGGACTTCGCCGCCGGATACGTCCAGCGCGCGCTCGACCAGCTCCCGCGTCAGGGCGACCGCATGCCGTGGCTGACTTCGATGAGCTACCACTCGGACATCAAACTGCTGCGCGCGGACGACATCACCGATCCCGAGCTGCATTTCACCCGTGCCGAGGTCCGGGAAGCGGTGAGCTCGTGACCGACGGCTTCGCCGAACTGCCCGGCGGCCTCCGGCTCTGTTACCGCGAAGACGGCCCGGCCGACGGGGTGCCGCTGGTGCTCATCGCCGGCCTCGGCCTGGACCTCACGTCGTGGCCGCGGCCGATGATCGAGGGGTTCACCGGCCGCGGCTTCCGCGTCGTCCGGTTCGACAACCGGGACGCGGGCTGTTCGGATCGCGTCAAGGCGCCGAACCCCGGCAAGCTCCGGCAACTGCTGGCCAAACCGCTGCCCGGCGCGTACGACCTCGGCGACATGGCGGCGGACACCGTCGGCCTGCTGGACCACCTGGGCATCGAGAAGACGCATCTGGTCGGCATGTCGATGGGCGGCATGATCGCCCAGACCGTCGCCGCCCGGAACCCCGGCCGCGTCCTGTCGCTGACGTCGATCTTCTCCACCACCGGACATCGCCGGGTCGGGCAGCCGGCGAAGTCGACGTTGGTGCGCATGGCGAGGCGGCCCGCCCAGACGGTGGAGGAATCCGTGGCCGGGCACCTGTCGCTGATGGGCCACCTCGGTTCGGCCACGTTCCCGCTGGACAAGGACGTCGAAACGGCGTGGGCCGAAGGGCTGTGGGAACGCGCCGGGGGCCGGCGCGCCCGCAGCGGCATCGCCCGCCAGATCGGCGCGATCCAGGCCAGCGGCGACCGCACCGCCGAACTCGCGCGCATCACCTGCCCGACGGTCGTGGTCCACGGCGACACCGACCGGATGGTCCACCACAGCGGCGGTCGCGCGACCGCCAAGGCCATCAAGGGTTCCCACTACGTCGAAATCCCCGGAATGGGCCACCACATCGCCCCGGACCTCGTCGACCGGCTCGTCGAACTCACCGCCGAAGTGGCCCTCGACCGGGCAGGAGAAACCCGATGAGCAGTGTTCGCGGCAAGGTCGCCGTCGTCACCGGCGCCGGTTCCGGCATCGGCCGTCAGCTGGCGCTCGAACTCGCGCGGCGCGGAGCGCGGCTCGCGGTGTCCGATGTGGACGAAGGCGGGCTGGCCGAGACCGTCTCCCAGGTCAAGGCCCTTGGCGCGGAAGTGCAGGGTGCCACGCTGGACGTCAGCGACCGCGCGGCCGTGCAGGAGTACGCGACCACCGTCGCCGGGCAATTCGGTGTGGTGCACCAGATCTACAACAACGCGGGGATCGCGGGCGGCGGGCAGACCGTGCTCGACGCCGAATGGGAACTGTACGACCGCACGCTCGCGGTCAACCTCTTCGGTGTCATCAACGGCACCAAGGCCTTCCTGCCGCATCTGATCGACTCCGGCGACGGTCAGGTCGTGAACGTCTCCAGCCTCAACGGTTTCATGGCCCAGCCGACGCTGAGCGCCTACTGCGCCA
Source organism: Amycolatopsis sp. NPDC058340 (assembly GCF_042723975.1). Classification (NCBI taxonomy): domain Bacteria; kingdom Bacillati; phylum Actinomycetota; class Actinomycetes; order Pseudonocardiales; family Pseudonocardiaceae; genus Amycolatopsis; species Amycolatopsis sp. NPDC058340. The sequence continues at coordinate 106,955 of NZ_JBHXIB010000015.1, forward strand.
GCAAGTTCGGCGTCCGGGGGTTCACCGAGGCGCTGCGCACGGAGATGATCGCGGGCAGGCACCCGGTACGGGTCACGGTCGTTCATCCTGGCGGGGTCAAGACCGGCATCGCCTCGGCGGCACTGAAGGAAGCCGAGGCCCGCGGTATCGAGCCCACCGCCGAACAGCGGGAACGCGTCCGCGTGTACAACGAAAAGCTGCTGAAGATGCCGGCGGATCAGGCCGCCCGCATCATCGTCGACGGGGTCGAGGCGGGGAAACCGCGGGTGCTCGTCGGGAACGACGCGAAACTGGTCGACCGGCTCGTCCGCCTGCTTCCGCGCCGGTACCCGAAGCTGATCGTCGATTTTGAGCGGCGGCGCCTCGCCCGCTAGGCCTCGACGCTCCGGTGCCCGAACAGGCCGAGCAGCCAGGTGTATCGGACGGCTTCGCGTGCCTGGTCGTAGGCGTCCGGAGTGCCGATCCAGATGGCCTGCGTGATCAGCTCGATGGTGGCGGCGACGACCGTGCGCGCGGTGAACGGCGGCGGTGACGGCAGCGCGGGATCGGTGGCGCGCAGCCATTCCGCCGTCCGGTCGAAGACGGCTTCCCCGGCGCGCAAGGTTTTCTCGCGTGCTTCGAGTCCCGCGTCGCCGAGCGCGTAGATCTCCAGCAGCGCGGCGCGGACGGCCGTGGGACGCCGGTGCACGAAGTCGACGAGGAAATCGCAGCAGACGGCGACGGCGTCCAGCGGGGTGGCCGCCTCGGCGCCCACGGCGACACCCTGGGTGATGAACTCGGTGGTGATCTCGCGATAGGCGGCGAGGAACGCGTCCTGTTTCCCGGTGAACTGCTCGTAGAACGAGGTCCGTGACACACCCGCCGTCGCGGTGATGTGGCCGACCGTGGTGGCGACGTAGCCGCGTTTGCCGGTGTTCTCCAGTACCGCGTCGATCAGCCGGGCCCGCTGGGTTCCGGCGACCTCGTCGCGGCTGAGGTTGTGCGGCCCCTTCGGCAGCTTGCGGTGCTCGGTCACGTGCGGCACCGTACCGGTCCCGGAAATCCGTGAGGGCCTCCTTGAGGGACCCAGGGTCCCTCAAGGAGGCCTTCACGGACTGAGCGGTCAGCTGACCGGCACCTCCGGGGCAAGGGAGTTGCCGGGCGCGATCTTCCCGCAGCTGGACGGCGCGGTCTTGCCCGCGAACCGGTCGTTGATCCAGCCGATGGCCTGCGGCGCCCAGGCGACGGCCGCCCCGACGTGGCTCAGCAGGTCGTACTGGTCGTACTTGATCGACTTGTTGCCGGTGTCGCAGTACTGCCGGGCGAGCGAGCGCACGTCACCGGCGACCATCACGCCGTCACCGGTGCCGATCCCCGGCGGGTTGCCGAAAGTGCCTTCCACGACACCGTTGTTGCCCTGCGCGATGTAGCCGGGCACGGTGGGCGTCGGCGCGGAGCCGAGGTTGATCTTGTTCACGGCCTCGACGTACGGCAGCACCTTGTTCGGGTTCGTGTACTCGGGTTTGACGAATTTCTCCCACGTCAGCCCGGGATAACGGCCGAGCGCGTCGACGATCGACGCCTTTTCCATGTCCTTGAGCACCTGGAGCCCGTACGAATTCGCGTACGGCTTGAGATCGATGTCGAAGGATCGCGAGACCCCGATGAGCGCCATCGGAATGACACCGGTCCACGCGACGCTGCCGTTGACGTATTTGAGGTTGTGCGACGGCTTGACGAGCACTCCGCCTTCGGTGAAGCCGACGAGATTCTTGTTGACCTCGGGCGCGTAATCCGGCGCGAGCGCGGCCGCCCAGCCCGTCGCGATGGCACCGCCCGAATAGCCGATGAGCCCGAACCGGGTCTTGTCGTTCATCCCCGTCGACGGCGACCTCGTCGCGGCGCGGATGGAATCGAGGGTGTTCGTCCCGTATTCCGGCCCGGCGGCGAAGTTCGCCTTCTGGCCTTCGGTGTCGGGGATGACGACGTTGTAGCCCAGCAGCAGGGCCGGCGCGATGAACAGCGACTCCGCGTTGGCGATCAGGCCGCCGAGCGAGACGTCGCCGGCGATCGCCCTCGACGGGCCGTGCTCCGGATTCAGCGAATCGTAGAACGATTGGTACGAAACGGCTTTGGTGCTGTCGCCGGTGAGGCTGCGCAGCACCGACGTGACGTTGGCGGACGGCTTCCCCTGCGCGTCGGTGGACCGGTAGAGCAGCTGGGTCACCTTGAGCGGCGTGGAAATGCCGAGGACGTGGTAATTGAGCGTCCGGGTCTTCAGCACGGTCCCTGGACTGTACGAAGACAACGGTTCGCTGCCGTCGTAGCTGTAGAACGGATCGGTGGCGGGGGCGGCGGAGGCGGCGGGCGCGGCGGCGAAACCGACGATGAGGGCGATCGCGACGGCCAGCAGACGAGCGGGCTTTCGGGTCATGACTCCCCTTTGAATCATGAAGTGGATCACGTTTGGATTCCCGGAACCTACCAGCCGGTAACCGATGATGTACAGGGCCGTACACCATTTATTGTCGCGACACTGACACTTTTTCCGGTCCCGTTCGGACGGAGCACGGCTCGGACAGGGTGCGGGTTGTGATCCAGCACAAAAGGGGCAGTGCGATCAACGGGATCAAGGCCGTTTGAAGGGAAGTGTGGTCGGCGACCGTGCCGATGACGGGACTCGCGAGGCCGCCGATGCTGACCGTCAGGCCGAGAGTGACGCCGCTGGCGGTGCCGACCCGTGTGGGGAGGTAGTCCTGGGAAAGGGTGATCTGCAGCGAGAACGGGATGTACAGGCTCACCGCGGCCAGCAGGACGAACGGGAAGAACGCCGGCCCCGGCACGAACACGACTCCCGCGACCGTGCCGACGGTGGCCAGGTACGACCAGCGGACCACGGTGACCCGGCCCCGGCGTCCGGCCAGCCTGCTTCCCAGCAGAGTGCCCACGGCGCCGCCGACATAGAGCAGGAACAGCGCGGCGCTGCCCGTCGTCGTGCCGCCTCCGGTCCGTTGCTGGGCGTAGAGGGAGACGAACGTGCTCAGCCCGATGAACACGATCGAACGGAAGACGACGGCCACCGACAGTTTCGCGAACGATCGCCAGTCGTCGACGCCGGCGACCTCCGACGACGAGCCGCTCGTGCGGGCATTCCGCGTGAGAGCGCGCAATACGGGCAGGCAGAGCACGGCTCCGGCCAGCGCTGGAACGACGAGCAGCGGCGACATCCGGAGGCCGCCCAGTGCCATGACCGCGGCGACGAGCACGGGCGCGGCGGCGAATCCGATGTTCCCGCCGAGGGAGAACCAGCCCATGCCCGTATGGCTGCCACCGCTCGCGATCCTCGCGACCCGTGCGGCTTCGGGGTGGTAGGCGGCCACGCCGATGCCCGACACGGCCACGAAGGCGAGTGTCAGCGAGTAGGAGCCGACCAGTCCGCCGAGGCCGATCCCGAGGCCGCCGACGAGGGTGGCCGACGGCAGCAGCCACGGCATGGCCCAGCGGTCGGTCAGCGCGCCGAACAACGGCTGCGCCACCGACGACAGCAGCGACGCGGCGAGCACGATGCCCGACACCGCCGCGTAGCCGTAGGCGCGTTCGGCCGCGAAGAACGGCACCAGCGCGGCGACCGAACCTTGATACACATCCACACACGCGTGCCCGGCCGAGAGCAGGGCGATCGCTTTGATCTTCGACATGCCGCCATGCTCGTCGCGGGCCACGGTGTCGCGCTTCCGATAAAATGACAAACGATGACGGAAATCCGCCACCTGCCCGAAGCGCCGACCCAGGTCCGGTCGCTGGCCTCCGGCACGATCGTCGACGCGCACCGCCACGACGAGCACCAAGTCGTGTACGCCGCCCGTGGCGTACTGGCGATCACGACCGACAGGGGTTCCTGGGTCGCGCCGGCCACCAGGGCGATCTGGGTGCCCGCCGGGACCGTGCACGCCCATCAGGCACACGGGGACCTGGAACTCCGCCTCGTCGGCCTGCCCGCCACGGTGAACCCGTTGCGGCTGAACGAGCCGAGCGTGCTGGCCGTCGGCCCGCTCCTGCGGGAACTCATCCGCACCTACACCGATCCGCCGCGCGAAGACACCCCGGAACGCCGTCGGCTGCGCGCGGTCCTGCTCGATCAGCTGCGCGCCTCGCCGCAGCAACCCCTGCACCTGCCGACGCCGGACGACCCGCGGCTGCGCGCACTGTGCGAGATCCTGAGCGCCGATCCGGCCGACAATCGGACGCTGGCCGCCCTCGGCGCCCGGGTCGGGGCGAGCGATCGCACGCTGGCCCGGCTCTTCAAAGCCGATCTCGGCATGACGTTCCCGCAGTGGCGCACGCAGTTGCGGCTCTACCGTGCGTTGGTCCTCCTGGCCGAAGACACTCCGGTGACCGCGGTGGCGCATGCCTGCGGCTGGTCGTCCACCAGCGCGTTCATCGACGTCTTCCGCCGCGCCTTCGGACACACGCCGGGTACGCACTACGACCGGTGAACGCGAAAGCGGGGCCGGTCCACAATGGACCGGCCCCGCTTTGCTTCGTTCGCTGTTTACGCCTCGCTACGGCGACGGCGCACCAGCAGCACCATCAGCACACCCGCGCCGAGGAGCGCGCCGCCGATCACCAGCGGCATGGTCGCGGAGGCACCGGTGTTGGCCAGCTCGTCGCCGCCACCCGACTCGGCGCCACCGGGGGTGGTGGGCGCCGGGGTGTCGGTGGCGGGCGCGCCACCCTGCTTCCAGCTCGCGGTCGCGTTCGCGACGACCGAGGTCTTCTCGGACTCCGCCACGATCAGGGACTGCGCGGGCACCTTGGCGTAGTTCTCGCCGACGAACAGGCGACCGGTGTCGAGGTGGCCGCTCACCTTCAGCGTGAACGAGCCGTTGCCGTCCTTGGCGTCCTTGGGAACGTCGACGTAGACCTTGGTGCCGTCCTTGATGGCGGAGGCCTTGATCTCCTTGCCGTCGGCGTCGGTGACCTTGACGCCCTCGGGCAGCTTGCTCGTCAGCTCGGTGATGTCACCGTTGGTGGCGATGCTGAACGGGCCGATCTTGGAGCCGGTCGCGCCCGAGGCCTTCGCCGGGCCGATGTCGAGGGTCGGCTTCGGCTGCGCGCCGATGCCGACGTTGTCCTTGCCGGTGAGGTAGTCGTAGACGGCCAGCACGTCGGCGGACTCTTCGGCGCTCTCGAACGGCAGCGGCTTCTTGCGGTCGAGGTTCTTGCCGTCACTGAAGTGCCAGACGGCGGCCTGCGTCGCGGTCACGGCCTCCTCGACGGACAGGCCGCCGGTCAGCTTGACGTCCTTGCCGAGCGCGCCCTCGAGCGCCTTCACGGCGACGGCCGGGTAGCCGTGGTGCAGCACCCAGTTGATCTTCGAGCTGTTCTTGTTGAACGGCGAAGCGGCGTCCGGGTACTTGTTCCACGGACGTTCGATCATGTCCTGATCGGTGCGCATGCCGACCTCGACCTGCACGCAGTACATCTTGAGCTTGCTGCCGTCGGACAGCTTCAGCCCGAACAGCTTCGTGACGTAGTGCTGCCCGCCCTCGAAGTTGACGCTGAAACCATCGGTGCCGGAACCTTCGACCACCCGGCCCCGCGCCGCGCCGTCGTCGGCGAGGGCGGCCGGAGCGGCCATCGTGAGCGCGACGGCCGCGGTGGCGACCGCGATCCCGCCACGAACCAGAACTGACCTGCCGTGCATGTGTCTCCCATCCGAATACGGACCACGAATGCCAGTGCCGCATGCGACCACAGGCCCCGACCGCAACGGCTCGCCCGGATGGGGGATGAATAATCCCATCGAGCGAGAGCGGAGCATACAGAGGTCATACATGCGGCTACTCAGGGGTATGGCTCATGTCCGAATTGCCCCGAAAGAAGGGTGAACGGCAAGAAAACGATCTTGGGCGAGTAGATGACGGGCTCCGGGGGAAAGAAACCGACCGAAACCTCGCGTATGGAGGTACCGCCGCTCCCCTGATCGCTGTTGAATTGGACCAGACCATTCACTGGCGATTGGAGTCCCTCATGACGCGACGGCACCTCCGCCGGGGGTTGTCCCTGGTGGCCGGGCTCGCCTTGGCCGGCGCGCTGCTCCCGGCCGCGAGCAGCGCGGAAACCCAGGAAGCGCGGGGTGTTCCGCTCGGTGAGCTGACCGCCACGGCGACCAAGGTCGCGTCCGGGCTGGTGAACCCGACCGCGATCACGGCGATGAACGACGGGAGCGGCCGGATCCTCGTCGTGGAGAAACGAGGGGTCGTCCGGGCCTACCACCCCAGGACGGGGCTCGCCGCCAAGCCGGTACTGGACATCAGCGACAAGGTGAACGGCGCGGACGTCGAACGCGGGCTGCTCGGGCTCGCGATCGCCAAGGACAGGCGGGTTTACGTCGCCTACACCCGCAAGTCCGACAGCGCGGTGACGTTGTCCCGGGTCCGGCTCGACACCGGTGAGCTCACCGAGCTGATCACGCAGCCGCACGCCGAGTTCCCCAACCACAACGGCGGCCAGCTGGCCTTCGGGCCGGACGGCTATCTGTACTGGGGGATCGGTGACGGCGGCGGAGGCGGCGATCCGCTGGCCAGCGGGCAGCGGCTGGACACGCTGCTGGGCAAGATCCTCCGCGTCGACGTCAACCGCGAGTGCCGTCCGCTGCGGTACTGCGTGCCGCCGGGCAACCCGTTCGCCGGCGTCGCGGGGGCGCGGCCGGAGATCTGGGCGTACGGGCTTCGCAATCCCTGGCGGTTCTCCTTCGACCCGGCCGACGGTTCGCTGTGGATCGGCGACGTCGGCCAGGGCCGCTTCGAGGAGGTCGACCACCTCGCCAAGGGCAAGGGCGGCGCGAACTTCGGCTGGTCCTGCAAGGAGGGGCCGGTCGTGTTCGACGAGACGCGGTGCGAGGACGGCGTGACCTACACCGAACCGGTCTTCCACTACATCTCCGGCGCGGAGGGCTGCGCGGTGATCGGCGGGCACGTCTACCGCGGCCGGAAGTACGCCTCGCTGGCGGGCGGGACCTACCTCGCCACCGACTTCTGCCAGGGAACCGCCTGGGCCGTCCGCAAGAAGACCGACGGCACCTACGAAAGCGCCCGTATCGGCCAGTTCCCGCTCGACGCCACCACCTTCGGCACCGATCAGCACGGCGAGCTGTACCTGGCCGACGAACAGCCCGGTGGACTGCACCGGATCTCGTTCGCCCGCAAGGGCTGAACCGGCTTCCCCTGCCGCGTCCGCCCGGCGCGGCAGGGGACCCGATCGCGTTTCATCAAGTTTTCATCCTCCCTCCATAGCTTGGGTTCGTTCGGTGAATTCGGTGATGGAGGGCGACGTGGAGCAATCATTCCCACCCGGAGGCGCGCAATGGCCGCCGCCGCAGGGCTGGGTCCCGCAACCGGTACCGGCGCCGCCCGTCCGGAAACCCCGGTGGCCGCTGTTCGCGGGGATCGCCGGGCTGGTGGTGGTGCTCCTCGCGGGTCTGACGACCTGGTTGCTGTGGCCCTCGAAAGGGGGCCGTGAACCCTTCGAGCAGGCACTGGCCGGGCTTTCCTCGGCGCCCGCCGTGCGGAACAGCACTTCCGCGGTCGGCGGGATGATCGAGACGGACGTCAAGACCACGGCGTACGGCGAGACCTCCGGCACGATGTCCTTCCAGGGCAAGAAGATCGAGATCCTGGTCGTCGGCGGCAAGGTCTTCTTCAAGGCGCCCGACGGCCTGCTGCCGGGGGCGCGGGCGGACTCGGCCGAGGCCGAAGATCTCAAGGATCGGTGGATCACCGGTGAGGACGCGCTGTTCGGCCCGGTCCTGCAGCAATTCGAGTCCCCGGAGAAACTCGCCACCCGGCTGCGGGAGGCGCTGGAGCGGGCGGCCGAGATCACCGAGGGCCAGAGCGTGCGTGACGTCCCGGCGCTCAAGGCGAGCACGCCCGCCGGCGATCTGTACGTCTCGAAGGAGGCACCGCACCGGCTTCTCCGCTACTCGGTGAAGATGCCCTCCGTGCCGGGCATGGAATCACAGCCGCGGATGCCCGCGGGCGCCGGTCTCGGAGAGTCCGATGTGGACGCTCTGTCGCCGGCGGAGACCGTGGCCGTCTACGAGAATCTGATGGCGAACACCCAGAAGCTGTCCGGTGCGGTCGATACCGGCGTGCGGTTCGACCTGGACGGCGCGGCCACGGTCGCGTGCGGTGCCTCGGGCTGCACGGTGACCGCGAACGTGTCCAATTCCGCGTCGGCGAACAGCGGCGGGAAGGTCACCGGCCAGGTCAACGCCACGATGACCGCCAACGTCACCATCGGCGGCCGTTCGGCGGGCAGTTGCCGGAACACGGCGACCCTGCCGCTGAACGGTTCGGCTTCGATCAGCTGCGTCAACGGCGGCGCGGGCAGTGTCTTTTCGGCCGTCGAGGCGGAGAAGAAGGCGGACGCGGAAGCCCGGTCGCGGGCGTCGGGCGGGGTGCCGGTGCAGTACCGGATCGAGAGCATCGCCTCGGTTTCCGTGCTGGCCGAGGCGATCGGGCAGGTCGAGATCACCCGGCTGATGGACGAACTGGGGCAGCGGCGGTCGAAACTCGGCGGCAAGTAGAAGAACAGCGCCGGGCGAACGGCTTCGATGCCGCGCGCCCGGCGCTTTCGCGTCCCGTTCGTCCGGGTCAGTCGGTGCCGGATTCGATCGCGGCGTGGTCGAGCAGTTCGTCGTCGCCCGAGGCCTTGCCGCGCGAGGCGATCGCCTGCGCGCCGCCCGCGTCCATCGCCCCGATCAGCCCGGTCGACGCGGCCTGCGCGGCGCCGATCAGCGTCGGGTGCCCGCCGCCGACCATGCCGAGCCCGGCGTACTGTTCGAGCTTGGCGCGCGAGTCGGCGATGTCGAGGTTCCGCATGGTGAGCTGGCCGATCCGGTCCACCGGGCCGAACGCCGAATCCTCGGTGCGCTCCATGGACAGCTTGTCCGGGTGGTAGCTGAAGAACGGGCCGGTGGTGTCGAGGATCGAGTAGTCCTCGCCGCGCCGCAGCCGCAGGGTGACCTCGCCGGTGACGGCCGCGCCGACCCACCGCTGCAGCGACTCGCGCAGCATCATCGCCTGCGGGTCCAGCCAGCGGCCTTCGTACATCAGCCTGCCGAGGCGGCGGCCCTCGTTGTGGTAGCTGGCGAGGGTGTCCTCGTTGTGGATCGCGTTGACCAGCCGCTCGTACGCCGCGTGCAGCAGCGCCATCCCCGGCGCCTCGTAGATACCGCGGCTCTTGGCCTCGATGATCCGGTTCTCGATCTGGTCGGACATGCCGAGCCCGTGCCGTCCGCCGATCGCGTTGGCCTCCAGGACCAGGTCGACCGCGGTGGCGAACTCCTTGCCGTTGATCGTGACCGGACGGCCCTGCTCGAAGCCGATCGTGACGTCCTCGGGCGCGATCTCGACCTCGGGGTCCCAGAACCGGACGCCCATGATCGGGTTCACGATCTCGATGCCGGTGTCGAGGTGCTCCAGCGATTTGGCCTCGTGCGTCGCGCCCCAGATGTTCGCGTCGGTGGAGTAGGCCTTCTCGGTGCTGTCCCGGTACGGCAGGTCGTGGGCCTGCAGCCACTCGGACATCTCCTTGCGGCCGCCGAGCTCGCTGACGAACGCGGCGTCCAGCCACGGCTTGTAGATCCGCAGGGACGGGTTCGCGAGCAGGCCGTAGCGGTAGAACCGCTCGATGTCGTTGCCCTTGAAGGTGGAGCCGTCGCCCCAGATCTGGACGTCGTCCTCGAGCATCGCGCGTACCAGCAGGGTGCCGGTGACCGCGCGGCCGAGCGGGGTCGTGTTGAAGTAGGTGCGGCCGCCGTTGCGGATGTGGAAGGCGCCGCAGGACAGTGCCGCGAGACCCTCCTCGACCAGCGCGGCCTTGCAGTCGACGGCGCGCGCGATCTCGGCGCCGTAGGCCTTCGCCCGGCCCGGGACCGACGCGATGTCGGGTTCGTCGTACTGGCCGATGTCAGCGGTGTAGGTGCACGGCACTGCACCCTTCTCGCGCATCCACGCGACCGCTACCGAGGTGTCGAGGCCGCCGGAGAAGGCGATCCCGACGCGTTCGCCGACAGGCAGAGAGGTGAGTACCTTGGACATGATGGAAGTATATGCATAGGTGTGTATGACCATGCAAGCCGGGGTGAGCGGCGCAACTCGGGTGGGTGGCGGGCGCAGAAGTGACCTGTCCGCGGCGGCGGCCGCCGCGAATACCTGGCATGAAGACTTCGCGGGCCGCTCGGGAACCACGCCTCCCCTTCTTCGGGGCGGCGCTGATCGGTGTCGTGGCCCTGGCCGCGGCGCTGGCGGCAGGCCATCTGGTGGCCGGGTTCATCGGCGCCAACGCCTCGCCGTACCTCGCGGTCGGCAATGGGGCGATCGATCTGACGCCGGTCGGGCTGAAGGATTTCGCGGTCCGCACGTTCGGCGTCTACGACAAGCTCGTGCTGCTCGCCGGGATGGCCGTGGTGATGGTGCTCGCCGCCGCCGTGGCCGGGATCGTCTCGCGCCGGTCACCCGTTCCGGGGACCGTGCTGATCGCCGCGTTCGGCCTGCTGGGCGGGCTCGCCGTGTCGCAACGGCCCGACCTCTCGACGGTCGCCCTGCTCGCGCCGCTGGCCAGCCTGATCGCCGGCGTCGGCGTCTTCTTCTGGTTGCATCGCCTGGCCTCGGCCGAGCCCCAGGCCGAGGCCGCGGGCACCGCGCCGTCACGCAGGTCGGTGCTGCTGGCGGGAGCCGGTGCCGTCGTGGCCGCGGGGGCGGCGGGGGCCGGAGGGCAGCTCCTCGCCGGCACGCGAGACGCGGAGTCCTCGCGGGCGGCCGTCGGCCGGCTCGTTCCCGCCGAGCCGGCGCCGCCCATCCCGGCCGACGCGGATTTCGCGAAACTCGGCACGCCGACGTTCCTCACCTCGAACCGTGACTTCTACCGCGTCGACACCGCGCTGTCGGTGCCGCAGGTCCGGGCCGAGGACTGGAGCCTGCGCCTGCACGGCATGGTGCGCGACGAAAAGCGGTACGGCTACGACGACATCTGCGGCCGACCGCTGATCGAGCGCACCATCACCATGACCTGTGTGTCCAACGAGGTCGGCGGGACCTACGTGTCCACGGCGAACTTCATCGGCGTGGACCTCGGGGAGCTGCTGCGGGAGGCCGGGGTCCTGCCCGGCGCCGAGCAGATCTTCTCCACCAGTGTCGACGGCTGGACCGCGGGCAGCCCGGTCGCCGCCGCGCTCGACCCGGAACGGGGCGCGATGCTGGCGATCGGGATGAACGGGGAACCGCTGCCGGTCGAGCACGGTTTCCCCGCACGAATGGTCATCCCCGGTCTCTATGGCTACGTTTCGGCGACGAAATGGGTCAAGGACCTGGAGATCACCACCTGGAAAGCGCGCCGCGCGTACTGGCTGGATCGCGGCTGGGGCGAACAGGCCCCGATCAAAACGCAGTCCAGGATCGACAGTCCGAAAGGATTCGAAACGGTACCCGCGGGCAAGGTCCGGATCTCGGGTGTCGCGTGGGCGCAGCACACCGGGATCGAGCGGGTCGAAGTCCGGCTCGGTGCGAACGGAAGCTGGCTGCCCGCAACGCTTTCCCGCGAGGTGGGAGTGAACACCTGGCGGATGTGGTGGACCGAATTCGATGTTCCGGCCGGCAGCCATCAGGTCACCGTCCGGGCTGTCGACAAATCCGGCTACACGCAGACCGACGCCCGCGCCGGAACCGTTCCCGACGGGGCGACCGGCTGGCACGTCATCAGTTTCACCGCGCGGTGATCGGCGTCACTCGAAAGGGTGGCAATCCGATTTCGTGGTGGTTCCGAATACCCGGTAAGAGTCCGAAAAACAAATGGAGTGATTTTCCGTGAACAAGCTTCGCGTCGCAGGAATCGGTTTCACCGCGGTCACCGCGCTGGCCCTGGCCGCCTGCAGCAGCAACGACAGCGCTTCGTCCGGCAGCTCCAGCAGCGCCCCCGCGCCCGCCCCGTCCTCGTCGATGTCGGCCCCGATGTCCAGCGCCGCTTCCGGTGACGGGGTCACCACCAACGCCGACGTGTTCGGCCCGGCCTGTTCGCAGCTCCCGCAGGGCAGCGCGCCGGGTTCGCTGGACTCGATGGGCCCGCAGCCGGTCGCCAGCGCCGCCTCGACCAACCCGCTGCTGACCAAGCTGGTCGCCGCGGTCAAGGCCACCAACCTGGTGGACACGCTCAACAGCCAGCAGGCCATCACCGTGTTCGCCCCGGCGGACCCGGCCTTCCAGGCGCTGGGCGACGCCAAGTTCGCCGAGCTGGCGGGCAAACCGGACCAGCTGGCGCCGATCCTTCAGTACCACGTCGTCGGCAAGCGTTACGACGCCAAGGGCCTGGAGTCCGCCAAGTCGGTGGAGAGCCTGAACACCGCCGGCGGCCCGGTCAAGATCGAGGGCTCCGGCGAGAACATGACCGTCAACGGCGCGAAGGTCCTGTGCGGCAACATCCCCACCAAGAACGCCACCGTGTTCGTCATCGACAAGGTGCTGACCCCGGGCACCAACAAGAACTAGGTCCCCGCCCCAGGATCGCGGTGGTCACGCCTTCGGGCGCGGCCACCGCGATCTTCGTGTCAGGGAACGAGTGCGGCGGCGTCCACATCGGTCACCACGAGCCGCAGGCTCGCGTTCTCCCAAGGGGTTCCGGTCAGCACGGCGCGCAAAGCGGCCCCGGCGGCTTCCGTGAGCGGCGGGATCGGCACCTCCAGCGCGACGACGCGGATCTCGACGACGTGCTCGGAGATGTCGACGGCCATCACGTCGAGATCCCACGGCACCGCCGACGCGGCGGCCGTGGTGGACGGCGTGGCCGCGCGCAGCCCCGGTATCCCGCGGAGGGTGCTGAGCAGTGAAGCGGTCAGTTCGGAACGTGCGGTCACAACAGTCCTCCACGGATTTCGATGTCCAAAATGGACACCGAGACGGCCGACGGGGTGAGCCCGGTCGCCTCGGTGACCGCTTTGCCCACGGCCCGCTGCACCGCCTGCGCGGTCGCGGCGGCCTGGTCGAGGCCGGAGAGCGAAAGGTCGATCTCCACCCGCACGTCCGGCGGGTCGTGCTCGACGAACGCGCGGACGCCTTCCGTGGGCGCCGGTTCGAGGCCCTTGATCCGCTGCCGCGCGATCCGGGTCAGCGAGCCTGCCAGCCCGCGCAGCCCGGGTTCCAGGCGGACCACGCCGGGGACCCGGGCCGCCGCGTGCGCGGCGATCGCCGCGATCACCGGCGGGGCGATCACCGTCTCGACCAGTTGCCGGGCCGGTGCCTGCTCACGCGTCATAGAGGTCCTCCACCACCAGGTCGAGCCGGGCCAGGCGGAGACCGACCCTGGCCCCCGCCGCCGCCGTGACCCGCTCGCGGACGACGTCCAGCGAGTCACGGTCGAAATCATGCGCGATCGCCAGGTTCAGCTCCACGTTCACGGCCAGCGGGTCGATGGTGTCCGGTGCGGGCAGGACCCGGCAGCGCCGAGCGCGGACGCCGTCGACGGAGTCCGCGGCGAACCGCAGCACGGCCGCGACCGCCTGATCGCTCACCTGGACCTCGCCCGGTTCCGGGCTCGCCAGCGGCACCAGATCGCGACGCCGCACCTCGGCGCGGATCGCGGACATGATGCGGCTGGTGAGATCCGGCGACGGCTCGGCGTCGTCTTCGGTCAGTTCCCTGGTCAGCCCGCGCAGCACCAGAAGACTCTCGCGGGTCGCCCGGCAGTGCGGGCAGTCGAGTTCGTGCGCGTCCGCCCGGCCGGCGTCGACCTCGTCGAGCCGTTCCCAGACCTGTTCCACATCACGGCCGCACGGCAGCAGGTAGTCGCGGGTCGCGTGGTTCATCGCCATGGCGCCATCACCTCCGCCAACTGTGCTCGTGCTCGCGCGATGCGTCCCCGCACCGCGGTGGTGGTCGCCCCGATCGCCTTCGCGATCTCCTCGTAGGAGCGCCCGTGGACCTCGCGCAACAGCCAGCAGGCCCGTTGCTCGGCGGTCAGCTGGTCGAGTGCCCCGGTCAGCGCCGCCATCTGCGCGCTCGTCTCGGCCGCGCGATCCGGCCGCCCCGACGAACCGGTGGACTCCTGCTGGTCCAGCTCGACGTCGGCCACCGGCTTCCTGGCACGGATCACGTTCAGGCACCGGTTGGTCGTCATCCGGTAGAGCCAGCCGACGAACGCCGCGTCCTCCTGCAGCTGCCCGAGCCGCCGCCAGGCGACGAGGAACACCTCCTGGACGACGTCCTCGGCGTCGCCTTTGTTCCCCAGCATCCGCAGCGCCAGCCGGTACATCGGCCCCTGGAACCGCAGGACGAGCTGCTCGTACGCGCGGATCTCGCCGTCGCGGGCGCGCGCCACCAGCGTCGCGTCGTCCAGCACCGTTTCGCCGGCCGCGAGTGGCTCGGTTCTCGCCGAAGTCGTCATCGAGCGCACCTGTGCAGCGCCGTCATGCCGAAGCTCCCTTCACCCCACCCGGGCAGGTGGTCATCCTTAAGACACCGCTTCCCCGGAAACGTCACGCGGGAAACTTCGTCCAGCCGACCACGGTGACGCGGATCGCGCACGCCGAAGTCAGGTGATCGCCCGGCGGCGGAACGCCCGGAGACCCGCGGGGGTGAGCACGACCAGCGCGAGGACCAGCGCGAGCGCGCAGAGCCACGCGGGCAGATGGGCGATCTCCGGGGTCAGCGCGCCGCGCAGGCCCTCGCTGACATAGGTCATCGGGTTCAGCGCGCACAGGGCGCGGAACCAGGGGACGGCGGTGAGCCCGGGGAACGGGAACTGGGCGGAGCCGGTGAACAGCAACGGCGGCATCACCAGCGAGAAGGTGATCCCGATCCGGGCAGGGGAGACGAGTGAGCCGATCGTCACCCCGGCCGCGCCGCCGGCCAGCGCGCCGAGCACGGTGTAGCCGAACGCCGCCGGGAGACCGGCCGCCCGCCAGGACAGCCCGCCGAGCACGAGCGCGCCGACCGGGACCATGAGGACCGCCGTGACCAGGCCCCGCGACGCCGCGGCGAAGATCCGCTCGACGACGATCCAGGCGAGCGGCACGGGAGCGCGCAGCCTGTTCTCGATGGTGCTGGTGGCGAACTCCATCGCCAGCGGGAAGGACGCGTTCTGCGCGGCGGCGAAGAACGCGTTCAGCGCGACGAGCCCGGGCAGGAGCAGCCGCGCGTAGCCCGGCGGGGTGTAGCCGAGCGCGCCGAGGACCTTTCCGAACACCAGGAGCATCAGCAGGGGTTGCATGAGCACCTGCGCCAGTACCCCGCCGAGCTGCTTCCGGGTGACGAGCAGATCGTGTTCCAGCAGTCCCCAGAACACACGCCACGGACTCGGGGTCATATATGAAGCATACGCTTGCTGATTTCCGTGAGGGTGGGTTGCTGTACCTCGCCCCGGGAGGGTTGCGAAAGTGGCTTTGGCAACTCCGCTTGCGCGCACCAGTGCGTGGGCGGCCATCGCGCCCCGAGTCGCCCAATTGCCAAGTGTTAGCGTTGTACCATGAGTGAAGCCACGCAGACCGCGGAGTCGGTGCGCTGGGCCGTGTCGCGGTTGTCGTCCCGACTCAGGGCCGAGCAGCCCGGTGACGAGCGGAGCTTGAGCAGGCTGGCTTCGTCGGTGCTGGCGAACCTGCGGCACAGCGGGCCGCTGACCGTCGGCGCGCTCGCCGCGATCGAGGGATTGCGGCCGCAGTCCCTGACCAGGGTGCTCAACGCGCTCGAATCGGAAGGCCGCGTGGCCCGGCGTCCCGACGAGCACGACCGGCGGGCTCAGCGGATCGCGATCACCGACGAGGGCCGCGAAGCCCTTCGCACACACGTCCGCGACGGCAACCGCTGGCTGGCCGGGGCCCTCGCCGAAACGCTGACCCCCGCGGAACGGGAGATCGTGCGGGTGGCCGCGGGCCTGCTGCTCCAGGTCGCCGAACACGGCGCCGGGGAAGGGCGCGGACCCGGTGCCGCGCCCCCGCTCTGAATCACCCCTGACGGGTGAGCGCGGGGTACTCGTCGAGGGTGATGTCGGTGGCGAACTTGTCGGTCACCCACAGCATCCCGCGCAGCAGCAACCGTCGCTTGAACATCTGATCGCGCAGTTTGATCCGCAGCTTCGTGGGCGGCGCGAGGAACGATCCGGCGTTGGCGTTGCGGGCGACCTTGGCGTAGTCCGAGAACTTCTCGTCGTACCGGCGGAAGGCGAGCTCGTGGTCGCCGTCCGCGGCGGCGAGTTCACCCGCGATGACATAGGCGGCCACGACGGCGAGCCCGGTGCCGAAGCCGCCCAGCGTGTTGCCGTACGCCGCGTCGCCGAGGAGCGCGACGCGTCCGGTGGAGTAGCCGTCCATTTTCACCCGGGCGATCGAGTCCAGGTAGACGTCGTCCGAGCGCTTCACCATCTCCATCAGTTCGGGCAGCCGCCAGCCGGCGCCGTCGAACGCGGCGGCCAGGATCTCCTTCTGCCGCGCGATGTCGTAGCGGTCATAGCCGATCTCGGGGGAGGCGAACACGAAGAACGCGGTCGCCTTGGGCCCGCCGGTGGCGGCCATCCGGCCGGGCTCGTTGTACATCACCGCCGGGCCGCCGTCGGCTTCGTCGGTCTCGACCAGGGCGTAGTAGTGGCCGAGGTGCTCCACGTAGCCGTCCTCCGGGCCGAACGCCAGCCGTCGCACGGTGGAGTGGATGCCGTCCGCGCCGAAGACGAGGTCGAACCGCCTGGGGGCTTCGCGCTCGAAGGTGACGTCGACGCCGTCGGGGGTCTCGGTCAGCGAAGTGATCGAGTCGCCGAAGACGTACTCGCAGTCCGACGAGGTCCGGTCGTACAGGATCCGGGCCAGATCGCCGCGCCGGATCTCGACGTCGCCACCGGTGAATTCGCCGGGCAGGACGGCGAGCGGCCGTCCCTCGGCGTCGACGATGGTCTGGTCGAGCCCGCCGGTCCGGTGCCGGTGGATCTCGTCGAGGATGCCCATCCGCTCGAGCACGGCGAGGTGGGTGGCGCCCTTGAAGTCGACCGCCTGGCCGCCGGGACGGAGTTCCGGCGACCGTTCGACGACGGTGACCGCGTAGCCCTGGCGGGAGAGCCAGAAGGCGAGCGCGGGACCGGCGATGCTCGCGCCGGAGATGAGGACTGTCCTGTTCGTCATGGCAGGAGGTTCGCGGCCGGCGTTGACGAAGCGCTGACAGCCCGCTGACCGCTCCCCGTCAGCTCCACCCCGGCAAGGGAAGGGCGAGTTGCCCGGGCACGTCCGGTGGCGCCGTCTCGTAGCGCGGTGGTGTCGCCGACAACCCGATCGGGTTACGGGTCAGCCGCACGGAGGTGCCGTCGGGCCGCGGGAGATCGACCGTCGGGGCCAGGCCGAGCCGTTCGGCCAGCGCGAAAGCGCCCGCGACGTCGTTGACCTCCCCGGCCGGCACGCCCGCCGCGCTCAGCTCCGCCGCCCACTCGGCCGCGGGGCGCTTGCCCAAATGGTCTTCGAGCAGCGCGCGGAGTGCGCCCCGGTTCGCGACCCGCGCCGGATTGGTCGCGAACCGGCTGTCCTCCGCGAGTCCCGGCAGGCCGATGACCTCGCACAGCGCCGCGAACTGCCGGTCGTTGCCGACGGCGAGCGCGAGTTCGTGATCGGCGCAGGGGACGAGTTCGTAAGGGGCGATGCTGGGATGCCGGTTGCCCATCCGCGCCGGGACGGTCCCGCCGGAGGTGTAGGCGCTGCCCTGGTTGACCAAGGCGGCGAGCAGACTGGACAGCAGATCGATCTCGACGCGCTGCCCCTGCCCGGTGCGGTCGCGGTGGCGCAGGGCGGCGAGGATGCCGACGCTCGCGAACAGCCCGGCCAGGACGTCGACGAGCGCGACCCCGACCTTCTGCGGCTCGCCCGCCGGGTCGCCGGTGATGCTCATCAGTCCGCCGACGGCCTGGATGAGCAGGTCGTAACCGGGCAGCGCGGCGCCGCCGCCGGAGCCGAAACCGGTGACGGAGCAAAGGACGAGACCTGGGTTCGCCGCCAGCAACGCCTCCGGGCCGAGGCCGAGACGTTCCATCACGCCGGGCCGGAAGTTCTCGACCACGACGTCGGCCTCCAGCGCGAGCGCGCGGGCCTGGGCGAGGTCGTCCGGATCGCCGAGGTCGAGTGCCACGCTCGTCTTGTTCCGGTTCACCGACTGGAAGTACGTCGCCTGACCGGCCGCGTCGTAGGGCGGGCCCCAGCTGCGGGTGTCGTCGCCGGTACCCGGCCGCTCCACCTTGATCACCGTCGCGCCGAGGTCGGCCAGCAGCATGGTGGCGAACGGGCCGGCGAGCACCCGCGAGAAGTCGAGGACGCGAAGCGGGCCGAGTGCGGTTTCGGACATGGACCCGACCCTAAGCGGCCACTCGCGTCCTCGAAGTTGTGATCGCGCTCACGAACCCAATACTTTCCTCTAGGTACCTACTATCACCAGGAAGGTAGCTTCGGTCGCGTCAACGCAACGTGATTCGAGGAGAGACCATGATCGTGGTGACCGGAGCGACCGGGAACGTGGGACGGCTGCTGGTGGAAACCCTTGCCGCCGCTGGAGAAGAGGTCACGGCGGTGTCGCGCCGGATCTCGGCGGCGGACGTGCCCGAGGGCGTGCGGACCGTGCGGGCCGACCTCGCCAGGCCCGACGGATTGAAGCAGGTCTTCGACGGCGCGGACCGGATTTTCCTTTTGACCTCGGGAGAATTCATGGCGGCGGGCGGCGACGTCGCGGAGATCGTCGCGGCGGCCGGGGGAGCGCGGATCGTGCTCCTGTCCTCCCAAGGTGTCGGGACCGGGCGGCACGCGCCCGCGTTCGAAGCGGCGGTCAAGGCGTCGAGTCCGGAGTGGACGGTGCTGCGGCCGGGCGGTTTCGCGTCGAACGCCTTCCAGTGGGCGCCGTCGATCCGGGCCGATCGGGTCGTCGCCGCACCGTTCGGCGACGTCGCCCTGCCCGTCATCGACCCGGCCGACATCGCCGACGTCGCGGCGGCCGTGCTTCGGGAACCCGGGCACCACGGCCGGACCTACGTGCTCACCGGACCCGAGCCGATCTCGCCCCGGCGGCAGGCGGCGGACCTCGGCGAGGCGCTGGGCGAGCCGCTGCGATTCACCGAACTGAGCGAAGCCGAGGCCCGCGCCGCGATGTCCGAGTTCATGCCGCCGGTGGTCGTGGAGGCGACGCTCTCCATCCTCGGCACACCCACGGAGGACGAACTGCGGGTCAGCCCCGACGTCGAAAAGGTGCTCGGGCGACCGGGGCGCACCTTCGCCGAATGGGCGGCGAGGAACGCGGCGGCGTTCAAATGACACTCGGCGCACCTAGACGGTGCCGTCGCGGCCCACTGTGCTTAGACTGAGGTCTAATTAAGGGGCCCCACGTGGACCAGCTCACTCTCGGTGTCATTTCCCGCTCGCGCAAAGAAAACGAGCGGCGGCTCCCGATCCATCCGCGCCACCTCGAACGGATCGACCCCGATCTCCGGCGGAACATCTATCTCGAGCACGGCTACGGCGACCGCTTCGGCCTCCCGGACGAGGAACTGGCGCCGCTCGTCGGCGGTCTCCGCTCCCGGGAACGGCTCATCGAGGACTGCGACGTCATCCTCCTGGCCAAACCGCTCGCCGACGACCTGGCCGAACTCCGGCCGGGACAGATCCTGTGGGGCTGGCCGCACTGCGTGCAGGACGACAAGCTCACCCAGCTGGCCATCGACCGGAAGCTGACCCTCATCGCCTTCGAAGCGATGAACCATTGGCGCCGTGACGGTTCCTTCAATCTGCACGTCTTCCACAAGAACAACGAACTGGCGGGCTATTGCTCGGTGCTGCACGCGCTTCAGCTGATCGGCTCGACGGGCGACTACGGCCGTCGTCTCCGCGCGGTCGTGATCGGCTTCGGCGCGACGGCGCGTGGTTCGGTGACGGCGTTGAACGCGCACGGGATCCACGACGTGCACGTCCTCACCCATCGCGGCGTCACCGCGGTCGGGTCGCCGATCCACTCGGCGAACATCGTGCATCTCGACCACGACCTGAAGGGCCCGGCGGATCTCCGCCGCAGTCACGCGATCACCGAGGACGGTCGCGTGCCGCTGGCGGATTTCCTCGCCGGGCACGACATCGTCGTCAACTGCGTTCTGCAGGACACCAAGGCGCCGTTGACGTTCCTCGGCGAGGAAGACCTCGCCGCGTTCCGGCACGGAAGCCTCGTCGTCGACGTCTCCTGCGACGAGGGCATGGGGTTCAGCTGGGCCAGGCCGACGACGTTCACGGAGCCGACGTTCGAGGTCGGCGGCCTCACCTACTACGCCGTCGACCACAGCCCGTCCTACCTCTGGGACTCGGCGACCTGGGAGATCAGTGGTGCGCTCCTGCCGCATCTGAGGCAGGTGCTGGCGGGGCGATCCGCGTGGGCCGCCGATCCGACGCTCGACCGGGCGATCGAGATCAGCGACGGCACGATCCGGAATCCGGACATCCTGGCCTTCCAGCATCGGTCCCCGGAGTATCCGCACGCGCACGCGTGAGCCCGCCGATGAGAAAGTTCTCATCGAGCCCTCATCGGCGGCTCACCCTCGCCGGGCAGCCTGGGTGACATGCGAGTCCGAATCATCGTCCTGGCCGGGGTCGCCGCCGTCGTGGTGGCGGCCACCGGCACGTTCGCCGTCATCGCGGCCACCGCGGCCTCGCCACCCGACCTCGGCCCGGCGGTCGTCGCCCCGGCCGGGCAGGCCGTCACTGGGCCGGGTGAAGCGGGTGCCCCGCCCGCCGTCGTCCCGCCCCGGCTGGCCGGGCACGACGACGACCTCGATGATGACCATGACCATGACTACGACGGTGACGACCATTTCGACCTCGACGACTGAGCGGGGCCGATGAGCGCCCGCGCCCGGATCCTCGCGTGGGTCCTGCTGGTCGTGCTGCTCGCGCTGGCCGGGTCGCTGCTGGCCACCCGGACCGTCCTGCACAACCAGCTGGACCAGCGCCTCGACAACGAGATCGCGCACGAGACCGGCAAACTCCGCGCCTTCCTGGCGTCGCCGGACGCCCGCCCGGCCGGGCAGCCCGCCACCGTCGAGGCGGTCCTCGGCCGCCACCTGGAACGGAATCTGCCCGAGAAGTACGAGACGTTCTTCTCGATCAGCGACGGTGCCGCGTCGAGGCGGAGCGCGATCGACCCGCCGGTCCGCCTCGACACCGACCCGAAGTTCGTCGCCGAACTCTCCCGTGCCACGAGCCCGGCGTACGGCACGGTCAGCACCGCGGTCGGGTCCGCGCGATACGGCGTCGTCCCGGTGACCATCGAGGGCTCACCGGGCCGCGGGGCGCTGGTGATCGTCGAGTTCGTCGACCACGCCGCGGGCGAGATCAACGACGTCGTCGGCGTGATGGCCGCGATGTCGGGGGCGGCGCTGGTGCTGGCCGGGCTGATCGGCTGGCTGGTCGCCGGCCGTATCCTCGCGCCGGTGCGGGAGGTGCGCCTTGCCGCCGAGCAGATCGGCGAAACCGATCTTTCCCGCCGGATCGAGGTGCGGGGTTCGGACGACGTCGCCGCGCTCGGACGCACCTTCAACACGATGCTGGACCGGCTCGAAAGCGCCTTCGCCGGGCAGCGCGACTTCATCGACGACGCCGGGCACGAGCTGCGCACGCCGATCACGATCGTCCGCGGCCATCTCGAGCTGATGGGTGAGGATCCCGAGGAGAACGCGGCCACGCGGCGTCTCGTCCTCGACGAGCTCGGGCGGATGCAACGGATCGTGGACGATCTGCTGGTGCTCGCGAAATCCGGCAACCCCGGCTTCCTCGCGCCCGGCGACACCGACCTCGCCGACCTCACCGTCGAGACCCTGGCCAAATCCCGGCCGCTGGCCGACCGGGTCTGGCGGCTCGACGCGGTGGCCGAGGCGAGGGTCCGCGCGGACGGCCAGCGGCTCACGCAGGCCTTGCTGCAGCTGGTCTCCAACGCGGTCCGGCACACTTCGCCCGGCCAGGAGATCGCCCTCGGCTCCGAGGTGACGGCGACGACGGCGCGGCTCTGGGTCCGTGACACCGGCGAGGGGGTCCCACCGGATTCGAGGAGCCGGATCTTCGAACGGTTCAAACGAGGCAGCAACTCCAGCGGCGACGACGGGGCCGGGCTCGGCCTGGCGATCGTCGCCGCGATCGCCGAAGCGCACGGCGGCCGGGTGCTGCTCGACACCGTGCCCGGCGAAGGCGCGACGTTCACCATGGAGATCCCCGTCGTGGAAGGTGCGGACCGGTGACCAGTGTGCTCGTGGTGGAGGACTCCGCCAGGATCGGCGCCTTCGTCGAGAAAGGCCTGCGGGCACAGGGTTTCGCGACCCGCTGGGTCAAAACCGGCTCCGAAGGGCTGACCGAGGCGCTGACCGGTGCGCACGACCTGGTCGTCCTCGACCTCGGGCTCCCGGACCTCGACGGCTCGGATCTGCTGCGGGCCCTGCGCGCGGCGGGCCGGACGGTGCCGGTGATCATCCTGACCGCGCGGGACAGCGTCGTCGACCGGGTCGCCGGGTTGTCCGGCGGCGCCGACGACTATCTGGCGAAACCCTTCGCGTTCGAGGAACTGCTGGCGCGGATCCGCTTGCGGTTGAGGGGGAATCCCGAAGCCGAGCCGGCCGTGCTGCGCGCCGGGGACCTCACACTCGACCTGCGCACACGGCGGGTTTCGGTGGCGGGGGAGGAGAAGGACCTCACCGCCCGCGAGTTCGCGCTGCTTGAGACGTTGCTGCGCAACCGCGGCCAGGTGCTGTCCCGCGAGCAACTGCTCGGCGGGGTCTGGGGTTTCGATTTCGATCCCGGCTCGAACGTGGTGGACGTCTACATCCGTTATCTGCGCGGGAAGATCGGCGCCGAACGGATCGAAACCGTGCGGGGGATGGGTTACCGGCTCGGTGAGTCCTGATGAGACGGTTCTCATCGGGATCTCACGACGGTCTCTTTCGCGGGCGGCACAGTGGTTTCCATGACCACGACACTGCTTCATCTCACCGTCGACCTCGTCGCCGCCGTGATCCTCGCCTACGGTATCTACGCCCGCCGCCATCACCGTGGTGACCTCGCCTGCGCCTATCTCGCGCTGAACGTCGGCGTCTGCGTTTCGGTCGCCGTGCTGCTGTCCGTGTCGACCGCGAGCGCGCTCGGGCTCGGTCTTTTCGGGGTGCTGTCGATCATCCGGCTGCGCTCCGACTCGATCAGCCAGCAGGAGGTCGCGTACTACTTCGTCGCGCTGGTGCTCGGCCTGGTGAACGGGCTGCCGTCCGCGGACTGGCGGATCGTCGCCGTCTTCAACGTCCTGTTGCTCGCCGTCATGTACGTCGCCGATCACCCGTCGCGCACTCGCGGCCCGCAGCGGCGCACGGTCGTGCTCGACACCGTGTATCCCGACGAGCAGACGATGCTGATGGAACTGCGGGCGCGGCTCGGCGGAACGGTCGTGCGGCACACAGTGTCCGAAGTGGACTATGTCCGCGAGGTCACCGTCGTCGACGTCCGGTTCCGGCCGGACGCCGCCGCGGTCGTCCACGGCGCCCCGGCGGGGCACCGGTGAGCGGGCGCGGGACCGCCACCGTCGCGGCGGTGGCGAAAAGGCTCCCCTCGCTGTCGCTGGCCGAAGTCATCGCCACGAGCGGGCTGATGAGCCGGACGGATCGCAAATACGTCTTGGCGCTCAACGACTTCCTGGCCGTCGCCGACGCGCTGTCGCCGCGCTGCCTGGAGATCGGCACGCAACGGGTGTTCGGCTACTCGTCGACCTATTTCGACACGCCGGACCTGGCGATCTTCCGGGCGCACCGGCAGGACCGCCGTCGCCGGTTCAAGATCCGCACCCGGACCTACACCGACTCGGCCGACACCTACTGCGAGCTCAAGGTCAGCGGACGGCGCGACGAAACGGTCAAGGTCCGCCGCCCGCATCCGGCCGAGGTGGCGCACGGCCTGACCGCGCCCGCTCTGGCGTTCCTCGACGACGCCCTCACCGCCGCCTACGGCCGTCCGGCGCCCCGGCCGTTGATCCCCGCGCTGGTCACCGACTACCGGCGGACCACCCTCGTCACCGCCGACACGCGGATCACCTGCGACACGTCGCTGGTCTGGCGTTCCGGCACCCGGAGCCTGGCGGCCGGTGACGACCTGGTGCTGCTGGAGGCGAAGTCGGCGTCCGAACGCAACAGCGTCACCGAGGCGCTGGCGAAACTGCGGATCCGGGAGCAGTCGGTGAGCAAGTACTGCGCGGGCCTGGTGGCGCTGGGGCTGGCGACCGGCGGGAACCGATGGCGGCCGGCGCTGCGACGGCTCGGGGTGGCGTAACGATCGCGGCACCGGCGGCGACCCTTGCTTTCGGGTTCCGAGCGAGGGAGGACGAACATGAGGACAAGGGAGAAGGCCGCGCTCGCCGTGGCGGGGCTGGCCGTCGCGGCGGCCGGGGGCACGGTGTTCGCCGGGACGTCCGGCGCCGTCGGCCCGTCACCGGCGCCGAGCGTGCAGGCCGCCGAGACGTCGTGCGTGACCGACGGCGCCGGGATGTGCACCGTGACGCACGCGCTGGGCGCGGTCCCGGCGGTGGTGGTCGTCTCGGCGAACACGCCGGGGCAGTTCAACGCGTACATGCTGAACACGGTGCAGGGTTCGTACACGGCGACCACGTTCAAGGTGCGGGCGATGTTCGACCAGACCACGCCGAAGGTGGGCGGGGCGATCTGGTTCAGCTATGCGGCCTATGGCGGGGCGCCGGCGACGACCAGCCCGACCCCGACGAAGACCAGCCCGACCCCGACGAAGACCACGCCGTCGACGACCATGCCGCCGACCACGACACCGACGCAGCCGACCACGACACCGACGCCAGCTGATCCGACCACGACGGGCGGTGCGCCATCTGGCGGTGGTTCGGGTCTGGGCGGCTGACCGTCCAAAAAGGACCGGTAATCGACTACCGGGGCCGCGGCGGCCGGTCGTCCAGCTCGTCGGACAGGATCGCGTCGATCCGGAGACCGGCTCGCCGCAGTACCCGGATGCTCGCCCTCAGTGACAACACGATGCCGACGACGACCAAGACACCGAGCCCGATGGCGACCGGATTCGCCACGAGCGCCTCCCTGCCCGATGGGCCCGGGCGGCGTGCCGCCCGGCGCTGGTACCTGAAACCTAGACGAGCCGGCTTTGCCCCGCGCCGGAAACCAGCTGATCGGCCTAGGCGATCGGGGCAGGTGAACGCTGTGATAGCTTGGAGCGAACTGGGACTTCTGTGCGTTCGCAAACCCACTGGTGGGGCTGGGACGGCTCCCGCGGAGGTGTCAGGGCACCGTTGGGGCCGGTAGCTCAGTTGGTTAGAGCAGGGGACTCATAATCCCTTGGCCGTCGGTTCGAGCCCGACCCGGCCCACCATATCGACATCGCTGCCGACCTGTGGGGATATTGCTCCTTCGGCGGCAATTTCGCCTTGGCGTTGATCGCGGCTGGGCTCCGTTATGTCTCCGTTTGCTCCGGTGTGCTCTGCGGGGCCGGTTGGTGGCGTAGCAGCCTTTCTGTTTGCTCGTCACAACCGCTGCGGTGGGGACTTCAGTAGGTTCGGAGTTCTTTGCTTCCGCAGCTGGACAAGCTGAGTGTGGTCGTAGGTCGGCTGGGGGTAATCCGTGTACTCGAGTACAAGGCCAGTGACGTCAACGGTTTCGCCCTCGTACTGCGCATTTTGGAACCGGTGTGGTCATGTCGGGCGGTCCCGGCGTCCGGGGTGGGCGCGACTGGACGCGGGTCTTCGGTGGGGTACGTGAAGATCGTGGCTGTGCCAGCGCTCAGTGTGCTGCTCTCGGGCAGCCGGTTTGAGCGGTAGGCGGATGACCTTGAACGCGGTGTCGCTTAGATCGAAGCTCGCTGAACTGCGAGAACAGCGTGCATGAACCATTTACTGCCAGTCTGGTTCGATCAAGGCGCTGACCTGCGATTATCGAGAACCCGCTGGTCGGATAGTGCAGTTGCGGGCTGACCGATGTGGTTCGGCGTCGGTGGGGGCAGTTGTGATCGACGCTGTGCTCCAGACCTGCTCCAGGAAAATTGGTGTGAGAGTTCAGGGTATTTGAACGGCAAGAGGATTGACGACCATGATCTTCGAGTTGGGACAGTCAGTAGCTGGCAATCCGGAATATCCGAAACAGTTCTCCTCGGTTGGAAGCCTATTCTCCATAGTAGCCACTGCATGCGGAAAACGGTTTCATTGGCTTTGAACTTGACTGCGGTCGCCGCTAGCGGTGGAATTCTGGCTTCTGGTGTTCCGCGTACGCTATCGGCGAACCGTTGCAGTCGCTCGATATTGCGACGGTTCTTCAATCGTCCATGGTGATCAAACAGTCGGCCACGACCTGCTCAGCGATGACATCATGGGTCCGTTGCTGTGCGTGCCTCGTCAACCGCCGCCGCACATGCGTGCCGTCCACTGGACCTGTCCCTGTCCTCGGCCATCGGCATGGGCATCCGTACCGCCGGTCATCGGTACGGATGGACCGTCGCCTTTCCTCCGCCGCTGCCTGGGCCCCGTCGGCGTGGAGCGCGCGACGGGATGCCCAGTTCACCCGGCGGTATGACTAGATGCGTGCAGCCTGGAACGCGCGGAACGCTGCTGAATGCCCGAACCCTGACTGCGAGACCCACTACAGCAGACATTAACGAGACTTGAGCTCCTGACACACGCCCAGCCAGTCAGGTCCGAGCAGGCGCTGACCTGCACGCGCTGGGGTGATCCGATGGCCGATTCGGTTTCAACATAGATGACGACGTGCTCCCCGCATGCGCGCAGGTGGTCCGTACCTCGACCTGGCCAAGAAGATCAGGGACGAATCGGTGTGCGATGAGCTGACCTGCGTCCTCTGATTTTCGCAACAGCCGGAGCGGGCCGCCGGGTGAGTAACGCGATGGGGCTTTGGTTCTACGCCTCTGTGGGCATGGCTAGGTTGCGGCACCTGTCGTAGAGGCTACGTGCTGAGGCCTTCTCGTCGGCCGAGGCAGTGGATTGTCGGGCACGGTTCATCACGGTTGCTGGGCCATCTGAGTGGCTTTGGCGATTCGCCGATCCTCGTCAGCCCTCGTGCGCTGGTGAGGTAGAGGCATGGGAGTGCCCGGTGGCTTTTGTTCAGGGCGGCGCACTAGTACCAAATGAACCAGTGGTCCGATGGTGAGTGATTGTTGTGTTACTCACAGCAAGATCGGCTAACGCGTGTAGTTGTCCATTTCGAGCCTCCTTGTCATGGCTCGAAAGTGCACGTGAGACAGGGAGGTGGCCATCTCGATCAGCGTTGACCGCAGACTGGTGTTGATAATTAACAAGACTGCGTTCTATCTTGTTTTGACTGGTCTGGTCGGCGTTGATACTTATTCGTCCGATCATTGCGAGGGAGTGCCTACCTGCCAGTTGAGAGCGGGACGTTCTTCTTGCTTCGTGTGGGACTTTGGGGAGGAAGTCGTGCGCTCTGCTCGGCGTGCCTTGGGTGCGGTGGCTTTGGCGCTGACGTTCGTCGTTGGCGCTTCCGGGGTGTCGGTGGCTGCGGAGCCCGGCGCGGTGTCGGGCGAGACGCCTGCGGTGGTCGCGGCGTTGGCCGCGGCGGAGAATTCCGGTAAATCGGTGGTGGTGCCTGCGGAAACCACCGAGTACGCCGAGGTTTTCGCCAATCCGGATGGCACGGTGACCCGCCGGGAGAGCTTCGATCCTCAACGGGTGCGGCGCGGTGATGCGTGGGTTCCGATAGACCTCACGATGGTCGCGCGCCCTGACGGCACCATCGGCCCGAAGGCGGCGATCGTCGATGTGCGCGTAGCCGATGGCGGCGAGGGCGAGCTACTGGCCACCGCGGCCAAGAACGGCAGCGAGATCGGCATCGGATGGGAAGGACCCCTGCCCGCTCCTAGGCTGAACGGCCCTGTCGCCACCTATGCCGAGGTGTTGCCCGGGGTCGATTTGACCGTGACTGCGACGGCGAAGGGCTTTAGCCAGCTGTTGGTGGTGAAGACGCCTGAAGCGGCGGCGAACCCGCGGTTGAAGGCGATTTCCTTTCGGAACCATGCGCGCGGGGTGACGCCGCGGAAGACCAGTACCGGTGGGATCGAGGCGGTCGACAGCGCCGGGCGGACGGTGTTCGGTGGGAACGCGTCGAAGATGTGGGACTCCAGTGGCGGGGGAGCGGCGGTCGCGGCTCGGTCGAGCGCGGCCGTGAGTCCGGTTCCGGGTAAGTCCGCGGTGGCGACAATGGACGTCGAGGTCACCAAGGACACGACGATCGTTCGCCCGGATACCGGGTTCTTGAGTGATCCGGCGAGGGTGTATCCGATCATCATCGACCCGGAGTACTGGTGGGACGAGGCCAAACAGAGCCACGCGGTGGTGCAGAGCGCATGGCCGAACGAGCACAACTTCAACCGCACTGACGGTGCGCTGGGAGATCTGAAGGCGGGCTATCAGAGCGGTTACGTCTCGCGGTCGTACTTCAATTTCAATGTTTCGGCCTTGCGTGGCAAGGTGATCCATCGTGCGAAGGTCCGTCCGCGGGTGATCCACTCGTGGTCCTGTAACGGCGGGGCGACGGAACTGCGCCTCGCCAGTGGCCTGGATTGGGGCACGACCTGGGCGAATCAGCCGAGCTTCGGCGGGAGCTTGGGCGGTATCGCCACGTCGAACAATGCGAAGTACTGCCCGACCGCGGGCGCCGCCGAGGTCGTGATCGACGGGACGATGCGGGATGCCGCGAATGGCGGCTGGACCAACATGGTCTTCCTGCTCAAGGCGGCGAACGAAGGCGCGGAAAACGACTGGCGCCGATTCGCTCTCGATCCGGTGCTCGAGGTGGTCTACAACTCGGTCCCGGGCTTGCCTGCGGATCTGGGGATGGAGGGCGGCCAGATCCCGTGCGCTTCGGGCGACGCGAGGCCGTTCGTGTTCACCCCGACGCCTCGGCTGCGCGGGCGGGTAGCCGATCCGGACGGTGGCATGTTGACCGCGCGTTTCTCGTTGCACAAGGGAAAGCTCGGGGCGAGCAGCGAGGTGTGGTGGACCACGATCGGGAACGTCCCGTCCGGTTCGTTCGCGGAAGTGACGGTCCCGACCGGGAAGATCACCGATGAGGGCGTCTACAACTGGTCGATGTACGCCAGCGACGGTGGCAGCTCGTCCGTGTGGGTGGGGAACTGCGAGTTCGCGGTCGACAAAACCCCACCTGGCGAGCCGGTGATCACGTCGGAGGACTATCCCGGGGGCGGTAGCACCCAGGCAGGCGGGATCGGCCAGACGGGAGCGTTCACGATCTCCGCCAACGGCTCGGCCGACGTGCGGCGTTTCCTCTGGTCTGTGACCGATCAGCAGAACGACGACCCGAAGACTCCGGTCAATGCGGACACGCTAGGAGGTAGCGGGGTCTTTCGCTGGACCCCTACGACCGACGGACCCCAGACGGTGTTCGCCCGCTCAGTCGACCGAGCGGGGAACCTCTCACCGATCATCAAGTACCCGGTCTATGTCCGTGCTGGCGATCCGCTGACAGGAAACCTGAACGGACACTGGAAGCTGGACGGCGACCTCGCCGACGCCAGCGGAAACGGGCGCACGTTGGCGAACGTGGGCGGCGTCGACACCACGGCGGAAGGTTATCTCGGCAAGACCGCGGTTCTCGGTTCGGGCAAACGCCTGCATCACGCC
Organism: Amycolatopsis sp. NPDC058340; assembly: GCF_042723975.1. Taxonomy (NCBI): domain Bacteria; kingdom Bacillati; phylum Actinomycetota; class Actinomycetes; order Pseudonocardiales; family Pseudonocardiaceae; genus Amycolatopsis; species Amycolatopsis sp. NPDC058340. The sequence goes on from NZ_JBHXIB010000015.1 coordinate 136,645, forward strand.
GGCCCTGTGGTCGACACATCGAAGAGTTTCTCGGTGTCGGCGTGGGTCCGGCTGGACCAGGTCGGCGGCTGGCCCGCGGCGGTATCCGAAGACGGGAAGCGAACCAGCGCGTTCCAGCTGCAGGCGTCGCCGGACGGCAAGTGGTCGCTGGCCATGTTCAGTTCCGATGTGGACGGTGGCGGTGCGACGCACGCACGCGCGCTGTCCGCGACAGCGGTGCAGACAGGCGTGTGGACACACCTGACCGGGGTGTACGACCAGGGCGCGGGCAAGCTGCGGATCTATGTCGACGGCGCGCTGAGCGGGGAGATCGCCTACACCAGCACCTGGGCCGCGACCGGTGACCTCCAGGTCGGGGCGGCGCTCTGGAACGGGGGGACGGTCGACTACTTCCCCGGAGCCGTGGACGATGTTCGCGTCTATCAACGTGTTCTGGTGCCGAGTGAGGCCGCGGCGCTGGCGAACCAGGCCGTCCTTCGTGCGCACTATCCGGTTGCCGAAGGAACCGGAGCCGTCACCAAGGAAGCGTTGACCGGCCAGGAAGCGAAGTTCAGCGGGACGGCTGGCTGGACGGAGGCCGACGGCTATCCCGCCGCGCGGTTCACCGGAGGCTACGGCACCGAATACGGGGCCGTGACCGGGCCGAGGCCGACGTTGCGGACCGACCGGTCGTACACCGTGTCCGCCTGGGTGCGTCTGGACGAAGCCGATGGCGCGCCGCGCACCGCGGTCAGTCTGCGCGACAGCAAGTTCTCCCCGTTCATGCTGCAGTACCGGTCAGAGGTCAAGAAATGGAACTTCTTGATGTCACTGGGAGCCGATCGCGAAGGTGGTTGGTGGATCCCCGCCGAGGACGAAGTGTCGGCGCAGCAGTGGGTCCATCTCACCGGGGTCTACGACCTCGCAGCGAAGGAAGCCCGGATCTATCTCAACGGCCGGTTCGCCGGCAGGCTCGGTGGCGTGACCGGATGGAACGGCACCGGTGAGGTGATGATCGGCGGCGGCGTGTGGGTCGGCCGAGACGTCGATCCGTTCCGTGGTGCGATACGCGATGTGCGCATGTACTCCGGCGCACTCAGTGACCGCGCCATCAGCCAGCTCCCGGCACAGGGATAACCGCAACCCCCAGACCTCATTCCTTCTTTCCTGACCTTTCCGGGAGCCAGGTTTGTCCAGAGGACGTTTTGCGATCGCGATCGCCTTCGTGCTGTCAGTGGTCATGGTCGCCACGACGACACAGGCGCTGCCCGCGACCGCCGCCGATCCGAGCTTCGTTCAGCTACCCTCGCTGCAACAGGAGAAGTCCGTGCCCGGCAAGCCGGTTCCGGCCCGGCCGGTCCCGGCGAACGAGGTCGACGCGGCGGCGGCGAAGACACCGGCCGAGCCGAAGTGGCCCGGAGCGGCAGCCGCGGACGTCGAACTCTCGAGCGGAGCGACGGCACGGTCGGTGAAACCGTCCGCCGGTTTCCAGCGGGCAGGGACACTGCCGGTGTCGGTCGCCGCCGAGGCACCGGCCGCCGAAGCCAGAAGTGCTGCGGCCGCGCCGGCGAAGGTCAGGGTTCAGACCTATGACCAGGCCCTGGCCGGGAAAGCCGGGATCACGGGTCTGGTCGTGGCCGTGGACGATGCCGGTGGTGCCGCGGGCAAGCCGATATCGGTGCAGGTCGACTATCGCGATTTCGCCAACGCATTCGGCGGCGACTACGGCTCCCGTCTCAAGCTCGCCGTCTTGCCTGAATGTGCCATCATGACCCCGGACAAACCGGAGTGCCGTGCCGGGCAGCCGTTGCAGACGGACAACAACACCAAGGCGCGCACCCTCACCGGGAAGATCACCCTGCCCAACAAGGAGAAGGACCAGGCCGGGACATCGAGGATGGTCCTGGCCGTCGCCGCTGCCCCATCGGGGGCGGGTGGTTCGTTCGAGGCGACCGGGTTGTCGCCCGCCGGGCAATGGTCGGCAGGCGGCTCCAGTGGTGACTTCACCTACTCCGTCCCGCTTCGGGTGCCGCCGCCGACGGCGGGTGTCGCACCGAAGCTCGGGCTCGGCTATTCGTCGGGAACGATCGACGGACGGACAAGCGCCACCAACAACCAGGCCGCCGCCCCGGGCGATGGGTGGGAGCTTTCCGCAGGCGGGTTCATCGAACGGCGCTACAAGGCCTGCGCTGACGATCTCGGTGGAAGCCAGGGGCAGCGGAAGACCGGTGACCTGTGCTGGGCCACGGACAACGCGATCATGCACCTCAACGGCGTGTCGGCCGAGCTCGTCAAGGACGAGAAGACCGGTGCGTGGCGACCCAAGAACGACGACGGATCGCGGATCGAACGGCTGACCGGCGCCGTCAACGGGGACGACGACGGTGAGCACTGGAAGGTCACCAGCAACAACGGCACCCAATACTTCCTCGGCCTCAACCGGCTTCCCGGCTGGGCCGAGGGCAAACCCGAGACCGGCTCGGCGTTCACGGTTCCGGTCTTCGGCAACAACGCGGGTGAACCCTGCGCGAAAGCCGCCTTCGGTGACTCCTGGTGCCAGCAGGCGTACCGGTGGAACCTCGACTACGTCGTCGATCCCAACGGCAACGCGACCACCTACTACTACGACCGTGAAACGAACTTCTACGGCCGGGACCAGGCCGCGGACAAGCAGACCTCCTACATCGCGGCCGGTTTCGTCCGGCGTATCGAATACGGCCTGCGGGCGGGTGCGCTGTTCGCCCCGGCGCCGTCGCGGGTGTGGTTCGACACAGCGGAACGGTGCCTGCCGACCAGCACGTTCGCGTGCAACCCCGATCAGCTGACCAAGGACACCGCGAAGTCCTGGCCCGATGTGCCGTTCGACCGCATCTGCAAGTCCGGTGAGAAGTGCGATGGGCGCACCTCGCCCGCGTTCTTCAGCCGTAAGCGGCTGGTGAAGGTGCTGACTCAGATCCGCCGCGACGACGTCACCGGTCCCGCCCAGTGGCGCGACGTGGACGCGTGGACGTTGCGACACCAGTTCCCCGACACCGGTGACGGACTGTCTCCGGCGTTGTGGCTGGCGGGGATCACGCACACCGGTCTGGCCGGAGGCACGGCCGTGTTGCCGGAGATGGTGTTCCACGGCCGGTCCATGCCGAACCGCGTGGAAGCCAACGACGGGCTGCCGCCGATCACCCGTCACCGCATCGAGCGCGTGCTGAACGAGGCCGGTGGTATCACCGAGGTCAAGTACTCCGACCGCGAATGCGTGACCGGCTCGGCGATGCCCGCCAACCCGGAAACGAACACCATGCGGTGTTTCCCCAGCTGGTGGCTCCCCGAATTCGGCTATGAAGCCGTCCTCGGCTGGTTTCACAAGTACGTCGTCGCCGCGGTCACGGAAGATGACCGGACCGGCGGCTCGGAACTGAAGAAGACCGAGTACCAGTACCAGGGTGGCGCGGCCTGGCACTTCGACGATGCCGAGTTCACCGAGATGAAGCACCGCACCTGGTCGCAATGGCGTGGCTTCGGTGAAGTCCGCACCATCGCCGGGGAGCCGGGAAAGACGCAAACCGTCACGGCCGAGCGATTCCTGCGCGGCATGGACGGCGATCGCCTGCCGGATGGCAAAAAGCGCACGGTCGAGGTCGCCGACTCGGAGGGCGGCAAGGTCACCGACTCCGAAGCACTCGCCGGGTTCAGCCTGGAAAGCCTCTCCTACGACGGCGGCAAGATCGTGTCGGCGTCCGTCAAGGAACCATGGCTCCGCGGCCCGACCGCGACCGCGGGCGAGGACAAGGCGTTCATGACCAACATCGCCACCGTCCGAGGGCGGACATTGCTCGGTGATGGTGCGTGGCGGCGCACCAAGGTGACCAACTCTTTCGATGATCACGGGAATGTCGTCCAGGTCGAGGATGCCGGAGACACCGGCGTCACCGGCGATGAAACCTGCTCGCGAACGACCTATGTCGCCAACAACGACGCTTGGATCCTGACCAGGCCCTCGACCGTTCGCACGGTCGCCCTGCCCTGCGCGGCAGGAGAGGGCACGCCCAAGGACGTCGTCGCCCACGTCCGTTCGAGCTATGACGGCCAAGCGTTCGAGGCGATTCCCGCAAAGGGGAACCTGACCGCCACCGAAAGGTGGACCGGCACGGGCTGGCAGCTGACACAGGGCACCACCTACGACGCGCTGGGCCGCCCGGCCGAGGTGGTGAACGCTCAGGGCCACAAGGTCACCACGACCTACAGCCCCGGCCCCGAATTCGGGGTCCGGACAGTGACCAAGAAGGATCCTCTCGGCTTCACCTCGGTCACCACCATGGACCCTGCGTGGGCGCTCACCACGACCGACGTCGGCATCAGCGGTGAGCGAGCCGACATCGACTACGACCCGCTCGGCCGGGTCATCCGTACCTGGGCGCCGGGACGCTCCAAGGTGGACGGCCGCACGCCGAGCAGCGAGTTCGACTACGAATACCGGACGGACGCGCCGACCGTCGTCACCACCCGAGTTCTCCGGGAGGACGGCAAGTACACGACCTCGTACACGCTCTACGACGGACTGCTGCGCGAGCGGCAAGCCCAGCTGTCGGCTGTCGCCGGCGGCCGCGTCCTGACCGACTGGTTCTACGATTCCCGTGGCCTCAAGCACAAGGTCAATGGCGCCTACTACAACGAGAAGGAACCCGAGAAAGCTCTCCTCGGCGTACTCGACAACGCGGTGCCGAACCAGACGCGCACCGTGTTCGATGCGCTCCAGCGTGAAACCGAGGTGGCCTACCACAAACTCGGTGTCAAGCAGTGGCAGACCTCGTCGTCGTACGAAGCCGATCGAGTCACGGTCATTCCGCCCGAGGGCGGTACCACGACGACGGTGATCCGCGACGTGCACGGCCGCGCGGTCGAAAAGCGCCAGCATCACGGGCGGCAGGCGACCAGCGATTACGACTCCACCAAATACGTCCACGACGTTCGTGGCCTGACGACGTCGGTCACCGGCCCCGACGGCGCGCAGTGGAGCTACGAGCATGACCAGCTCGGCCGTCGGGTCGCCGACCACGACCCGGACCGCGGAACCACCCGCTACACCTACACCGCACTCGACCAGCTGGAAACCGTCACCGATTCACGCGGTGCGGTGACCCGCTCCGAGTACGACCTGCTCGGCCGCAAGGTCGCGAGCTATGACACACGGGCACCGGGCCAAGCAGAGGTCAAGACGGCGACCTGGGCCTACGATGGCCTGAAGAGGGGGCTTGTCGACTCGTCGACCAGGTGGATCGACGGCAAGGCATACATCAAGCAGGTCGGCGCGTACGACTCAGCGAACCGGCCGACGATGACCAAGGTCGTCATCCCGGAAGGCGAAGGAAAGCTCACCGGTACCTACACCTTCCGGACTTCCTACGAGCCGAACACCGGACGGGTCGCGACTCAGACCCAGCCCGCGGCAGGCGGACTCGACGCGGAGATCATCAACCATCGGTACAACGAACTGGGGTTGCCGACCGAGACCTTCGGCATCGACACCTATGTACCGGAGCACCTCTACTCCAAGTACGGTGAAACGCTGCGGCTGACGATGGGCTCCGGCGCCAAGACGGTCTACACCTCGATGTTCTACGAGGAAGGCACCCGGCGGCTGTCCGGAGTCGATGTCCAGCGCAACCTCGAAGGCGGTACCTACCTCGCCAAGCGGAGCTATGGCTACGACCCTTCGGGCAACGTCACCAAGATCGCGGACACCCCGCCTGGGGCCGTGGGCGATACCCAGTGTTTCGCCTACGACTATCTCAAGCGCATGACCAGTGCCTTCACTCCGACGAGCGGGGACTGCGCCGTTCAGCCATCGCTCGCCGCCATGGGCGGTGCCGCGCCGTACTGGCACGAGTACGCCTACGACAAGGCGGGCAACCGTACTTCCGACGTCGACCACCGGCTCGATGGCGACGTCACCCGCACCTATGCCTACGGCGGCCAGAACGGGACTCAGCCCCACACCCTGCGGTCGGTGACGCAAACCGGCCCCCAGGGGACGTCGAAGGACGAGTTCGGCTATGACACGACCGGCAACATGACGACCCGGAACATCTCCGGGTCAACGCAAAAGCTCGACTGGGACCCGCTCGGCCGCACCGAGAAAGTCACCGAGGCGGACGGCCGCACGTCGGCCTACCTTTACGACGCCGACGGCGGGCGGTTGATCAAACGCGAGTCCGGGACCACCACGCTCTATCTCGACGGAATGGAGTTGGTGCTCAAACCCGCCACCCAGGAGTTGACTGGTCGCCGGTACTACGACCACGGCGGTACCGCTGTCGCGGTCCGGACCTCCGGTGCCGGTGGTGGGTTGTCGTGGCTTCTCGGGGACCATCAGGGCACAGCGGCTATGAGCGTCAATGCGAGCACGCTCGCGGTCAGTCAGCGGCGGCAGGACGCCTTCGGTAATCCGCGTGGTGAGGAACCGAAGAGCTGGCCGGACGACAAGGGCTTCGTCGGCGGGACGAAGGACGAATCCGGGCTCACGAACCTCGGTGCACGCCAGTACGACCCTGAGACCGGCAGGTTCATTTCCCCGGACCCGGTGCTCGACACCGACGATCCGCAGCAGATGAACGGCTACGCCTACGCCAACAACGCGCCGGCGACCAATTCCGACCCGAGCGGTCTCTACTGGAAGACCGTCAAGGTCGTCAAACAGACCGCGCATATCGGGTTCGTCTGGAAGATGTTCTTCCTCGGCCTTTTCTTCCCCATGTTCATGCTGGTCTCGTTCGTCTACTGGGTGGTGCAGACCTTCGTCTACCGGGTCTGGATCGACTCGCCTTGGTCGATGATGCTGAACAGCGGTGGTGGCGGCGGAAGCCAGAAGGAACAAGCGGTCAAAGACGCCGGGTTGAGTCAGGCGGAGTACGAGGAGGCGAAGAAGGCCGCCGCGGACAAGCGGGGCTGGATGGATATCGCGATCCAGGCGGGTGGCGACATCCTGCAGGAGATCGTCGGTGTCAAGGGGATCGTCGACAACTGCATCAAGAATTTCAGCCTGCTCAAGTGCGGCTGGGAGGTCCTGACCGCGCTGCCGTGGGGAAAGATCCTCAAGGGCGGGAAGATCGTCGACAAGATCGTCAACGCGTTCCAGGACACCTTGGCGTGGATCCGGAAGCGAGACAAGGCGCAGGCTGATCTGCGGCGGGTGCAAGAGGCAGAGGAGCGGTTGTCGAAGACGACGTGCAACAGCTTCGTGCCGGGCACTCTGGTGGTGATGGCGGACGGCAGTCGTCGTCCGATCGAGCAGCTGAAGCTCGATGATCAAGTTTTGGCGACCGACGCCGAGACGGGTAAGTCCACGCCCCGGAAGGTCGTCGCGACGATCATCGGCCAGGGCCAGAAACGCCTGGTCGAGATCAGCGTCGCCGGTGGCGCGCCGATCGTGGCCACTGACGGTCACCCGTTCTGGCTGCCCGAGCAGCGTAAATGGGTACCGGCGAAGGAGCTCGTGTCGGGTTCGCGGCTGCAGACCGGCACCGGCACCTCGGTGCAGGTCACCGCAACCCGCTCCTGGGACGCGCCCGCTCGTGTCCACAACCTCACCGTCGACGCCATTCACACCTACTATGTCGTGGCGAGAAACACGCCGATACTGGTGCACAACGCGAACCAGGATGACATTTGCGACCTAACGCTCGGCCCAAGTCTCCGGGGACAACGTGCTGATGGAGTGGCTGCCGAGCGAGGGGACAAGGTTCTGCCGCACGAACAGAAGATGGTCAACGAGTCCGGCGACCGCAACGGCTGCTTCACTTGCAAAGCAGGACAATCTGGCTATCGTGACGGCCACTGGACCGGGGACCACAACCCGCCTAATCGGCTGGCACCGAACGGTCCGTGGACGCTCTACCCGCATTGCAAGGATTGTTCCCGCAGGCAAGGAGGAATTGTGAACGGTTTGCGACAGGACTGGTACAAGTGAACATCGATTCGGCAATGATCGAGGAATACGGTGACCGACTCTATGGGGCAGGACTTGCCCGCTTCGATCATGGACTGCTCGTGGTCGCGGCACCGGACAGTCGCGACGATCACGCAGGTTGGGATCCCGCTGCGCAGAGCGTGCACGGCGGACCTGACTCGGTTTTCGTGGCGGTGCAGCAGTCTGTCAGTGGGCCGGTTGGTGTTGTATGCGTAGAGGCGCCGGCGGACGTCCGGCAACTGAACTTGCTGTTCGACGGCGAAATCCATCTGTCAAAGGCGTCCCTTGCGATCTATGACCCAAATCGGCAATTGAGCCTTCAAGTGCCGGTGGAGCGTGAGCGTAATAAGATAAAAATCTATGGTGACCATCCGGACGAATCGGCGGAGGTTATTATAGTTCTCGGCGCATTGCCTGAATGACTGAGGTATATCTTATTTTCGGGTTGAAACGATTTTGTGAATTAGGTTGACGCTTTGCGTGCGTGATCGTCGTTCGCCACGCCGGCCGTGTCGACAGAGCTTGCGGATCCGTAGGTTCTTTGCATGCGCGAACGAGACTGTTTCCAGTGCAGAACGGGAGGCCGCCGCGGTCCAAGCCGAAGCACTGCGCGCCGGCGCCTCCGTCGAAGAGGCCGCCGCTGCTGAGGCCAGGGCCGCAGAGGACGCGCGTGATGCGGCCAGCCTCGCACAGCAGGCAGCTGTGGAAGCAGCGATCACCTTGGATGCTGCCCCCGATATGGGCCGACACGCAGCGGCATTCGGCCCAGGGCTCAAACTGGCGTTGACCTGCACATAGCGGCAGGATTTGCCATCCAATGACCCTGGCTGCCATGCCGGAGTCGCGGTCTCATAATCCCTTGGCCGTCGGTTCGAGCCCCGACCCGGCCCACCACATCGACATCGCGGCCGACCTGCGGGGATGTTGGCCTTTCGGTGGCAATTTCGCCTCGTCGTTAATTGTGTCCGGGCTCCGTTATGTCTCCGTTTGCTCCGGTGTGCCGAGGGTTCGTGTGAGATGTTGATCGCCAGGGACTTCGGCGGTGTCCCTACGTTGGTTGTCAACTGGGAGTGGGTTTCCGCTCACCATGGTGTTGCGAGTTGTTTCCGGAAGGTTCTGGCGTCCTTGGGCGGAAGGGCGTGTGCGACGAGGATGAGGGTTCGTCGCAGTTCGGTCGGGTCGGGGGCAGCGTCGCGGCACGCCGCAGCCACGGTGAGGGCATGGGTTCATGGACGAACGGTTTCCAAGATTGAAGCGCTTCGGCGGAGGCTCTGGGGCAGAGCCGGGTGGGTTCGAGGCGGGCGATGTTGGTTCGTCCTCGTATCGGCCCGGTCACGAGCTGGTGATCTACGCGGCATTGCCCTTTCGGATGGTCGACATAACGTTCGCGGTGCGGTGGCGGTCAAGCCGCTTGGGTAGTGAGGGTGGTTGTGGAGCATGGCGTAGAGGACGCCGCAGCGTCGTCGAGTGAGGCAGATGAGGGCTGTGTGTCCGCTGACGAGCTCCCAGCCTGTTCGCAACTGCAGTCCTGGTAACCTCTGGTCACTTTGCATGGGGGGATGAGCGCAAGATGTCAAACGTGGAGTGCCTCGGCTATCTGAGAGCCGGTCGAATCGCAGTGTTCGTCGCCGCGTCGGCAATGCTATGGCTAGCCGGGTGTTCGTCGGACAAGTCTGGTTCGGCGCCACAAGGCAAGGCCGCCGAGGGTGTGGCCCCGTCGTCCGCTGACTCGGCTACCAAGACGTCCACTCCGGACGCTTTGTGTGAACTTCTCACACCGGCTGAGCTGTCGTTGCTTACCGGAGAGGTGTCCGATCCGAAGTCTTTGGCTGTCGGCGGATTGCCCGCGTGTCACTGGGAGACGCCTGCCGGGGGTCGCGTCCAGGTCATCGGTACGTCAGCAGAAAAGTGGGCAACGCAATTGCCCGCGGCAATAGAGCAGGTGAAGAGGTCCGGACTGCTCGACGATCCGGAGACGGCTCGCAAACTGGAAGCGGCTCGCGACCTGATCGCCTCTGGCAAGGAGATCGCGCCGGATCGTGCGTGTGAGCTGTTTTCTACGCTGCTGGAGGTTCAAGGACTACCGGCCGGCAGCTCCCGCACCGTGAACCTGATTCCCACTCGGGAGAACCCCAAAGCGATCAACGGACAAGTCTGCAGTGGAGGGAGATTTACGTCCGTCCAGCTCGTCGCGTCGAACCTTAGCGGCTCCGACGAGGAGGCCTCGAAACTGTCGAGCGTGCTGACCAAGGCACACGAACGCAACCGCGGCTAAGCACCATTCAGCCGCGGTTGTGTGCAACATGGCGGCGCGTTTCGATTTTGTCGAGAATCCAGATGTCGAACTCTTTTATCTGCGGTGCCGGGATTCCATCCATCTTGGTCTCAGGATTCAGCTCCGGCGGCTGCCCGGGCAATGATGTGCGGCGGGTGCACGAGGCCGAAGAGCGGTTGCCCAAGACGACGTGCAACAGCTTCGCGCCGGGCACTCTGGTGGTGATGGCCGATGGCAGTCGTCGTCCGATCGAGCAGCTGAAACTCGACGATCAAGTTCTGGCGACCGACGCCGAGACGGGTAAGCCCACACCCCGGAAGGTCGTCGCGACGATCACCGGACATGGCCAGAACTGGCGTTGACCTGCACAAACCGGCAGGATTTAACATCCAATGACACTGGCTGACATGCCGGAGCTGCGGTCTCATAATCTCTTGGCCGTCGGTTCGAGCCCGACCCGGCCCACCACCAGGCATTTTGCGCGGAGACCGGCCTGGCATCGTCCCGAAGGCCAAGGGATTACGGTCGTGAAGTGAAATCCCGGGCGGGGTATCCAACGCCCAGGTGACGAAACCTCTCCCTGTAGCGGGGAATGTCCGATGAGGACAGACGAGGTCGACCGGAACGCCCGGGTATGTCGCGAAAGCCACTTTCGCGACGTCTGATGTCCCGAAAGTGGCTTTCGCGACGTGACCGTGCGCGCCCCGGTCCAGCACACTCCACCCGGCAAGGCATGTTTGACTAGAACGGCCAGTCCGCGTCCCGCCCCGCTTCCAGGAGCGGAATCATGGTGAAAGCGGCGTCCGTGAGGCCGCCGAAGGTGTGCCGGTTACCACGCCCGGACGCCGAGTGCCCGCGCTCGTAGCCCGCGAGGTTCCACGTGTACAACGCCGTGTCCTTCGGCACGGCCTGGTCGACGTTGCCGGACGAGTGCTGCTCGTCGGTCAGGATCACCACCCGGTCGTGGTAGCCGGGACGCAGGTGACGCTGGACCGCGCCGATGAAGTAGCCGCCGTTCTTCCACCGGTCGAGTCCGCGAAGCAGCGATTCACCGCCGGGCAGGTCGAAGGCCTTCGAACCGGTGCCACCGTAGTAGCCGTTCGAGAAGGACACGACGTCCGCCGTCTCGCAGCGGGCGCCGAGCGCGATCCCGAAGATCGCGGCCGCGTCCCAGCGCATCAGCGTGCCGTCCTTGCTGAAACCCGCGTTCATCGAACCCGAGGTGTCGACGAGGATCAGCGTCCGCCCGGCGAGCCGCGGCACGTTCGCCAGCGACTCGGCGATCGCCTTCTCCAGTGCGTACGACCAGCGAAGCGACGGCGCCGCGCGATACGCGGAGAGGAACCTCATCGGGAACTGCCGCGACTTCGCGACCTGCTCCGGATCGGCCAGCCGCGCCGCGACGCCCTCGGCGGCCTCGTCGGACACTCCGGCCTCGTCGAAGTTCCGGAGGTTCCGCAGCAGCGCCATGTAGCCCATGGACGGGATCACGGCTTCCCAGGCGCGCGCGTCCATCGGGCCCTGGAGCCAGCCGGCCAGGGACTCCCACGTCATGCCCGCCCGCCGCAGAACGGACCGTGCGGAATCGGGGTGGCTGAAGAGATCGCGCCGCTTCTCCTTGTCCCACGCCATGAGTTCGGCGCGGGCGCCGAGGACTTCCAGTTCGGCGGGGATCTCACGGCCGGGGTTGAACCGGACGTCGACGATGTGCTCGAACAGCGCGTCCTGCGCCGGGTCCTTCGGATCCGGGTGGGTCAGGCCGAGGACGTCCGCGAACCGGAAGGCGCGCGCGTCGGAGTCCCACTTGAGGAACGACTTCTCGTGAAAGAGCCGGACGGCCGCGTCGGCGATGCCGCGCTTGAGCGGCTTCGGGATCTTCCTGCCGTACAGCGAAGTCCAATACGCGAGCAGTTCGCCGGGTTCGTCGGCGCGCTGGAGCACCGAGCCGACGACGGCACGGTTGGCGATGGTGGCGACATACGACGGGTCACCGGCGAGCCGGGCGCGGACGTATTCGGCGGCGCCGGCGAGTGCGGCGGTCCGCATGTTCGCTTCCGTGCGGAGCCAGCGCAGGAACCGCGCGGTCCAGTCCGGGTCGGCGAGCGCCGTCTCCCGGACGAGGTCGGCGTACCGCGTGTCACGCTTCTCGCCGGTCTCGTAGAAGGTGTTCTCGCCGACCATGTTGGTGACGGCGAGCAGGAACAGCTCGGACTTGGTGTCCCGCGCGTAGCCGTCCCCACCTTCGTGGGTGACGCCGCCGGGCCTCCGCTCACCGACGATCGGCGAGCTGGTCGCCGGCCGGGTGCCGGCGGTGTTGAACTTCGACACCCTCGACCTCGATTTCGTTCGAGGGAGCCGTGATTCCGGATGGGGCCCGAGAAAAAGTCGGTGACGGTGCTCGTCCATTGCTCTGCCGACTGAGCTACCGGCGGATGACCGCCGGGCGGGGCTCGAACCCGCGACCCATGGGTAAAAGGAAGTATCCGTCGCCTGCGCACCGGGCACATCTGAAATTGTGGCTCCCGAGAAAAGAACCGGTGACGGTGGCCTGTGAAAGAGGAAGTAACCGTCACCCGCGCACCGGGAGTGCTCGCTGAACCTAACAGAGTGCTCGTGCGCCCGTCTCCGGAATTAACCGGTCCGCCGCCTCAGAAGCGGGGAAGCTCCAGCAGGTTGTTCTTCCAGATCCCGTCCGCGCGCGTGCGGAGGAACTTCGGGCCGAAGGTCGGCTTGATGATCTCCACGGCCACCCGGTGGATCCCCTCGTCCACGTAGGCCTTCCCGTCGTCGTCCTCGAGCCACGCCACGATCGCCGAAACGAAACTCTCGCCGGTCTCACCGCTGCCGGGGTTGATCCAGCGGAGTTTCGTGATGCTTTCGTGGAACTTCCCACCTTCGAGCCGCGCTGCGATGATCTTGATGGCCATGGTGCTACCTCTTCGGCTGGGTGCCCTCGAAGCGAACAGGGGTAAAGCGGTACTCGCCACCTGCCCGCAGCCCGTTACGCCGTCCGGTCGCCGTGCCTCGAACGTTACGAGTTCGAGCGCGGGCGTCGCTCTGAGTCAGATGACGCAGACCGCGCGGGTTTCGCCATGTCACTGTCCTGACGCCGTCGGGAACACCGGACGGCGGAGAGGGGAACGGACATGTGCGCTGCCCACAGGAAATCGACCATGACGGGAATCGCGCTGGCCGCGGCGGTCCTGACCGGCTGCGCGGCGGATCCGGCACCGGCGGCCCAGCAGGCGGCGCCTTCGTCGTCCTCGATGGATCCGGCCGCGGCGGTGGCCTGGATGAACGGCTTCTGCGGCGCGGTCAAGGACTTCATCGAAGGCAACAACAAGATGCCGTCGGCGAGTGGCGAGACCGTGGAGGCCGTCAAGAAGAGCACGAGCGACCAGCTCGGGCATTACGCGGCGATTCTGACCAAGACGGTCGACGCTCTCGGCGCGCTGCCCGCCGCGCCGGTTCCGGCGGGCGACGCGGCGAAGCGGGAGTTCCTCGCGAAGTACACCTCGGCGCGCGACAAGACCGTGAAAGCGAAGGCGGGTCTGGACGCGGCGGGGAAGAACGACACCGTCGCGCAAGGCCGCGCGGTCGACGGGCTCATCGCCGCCCAGAAGGACACGCACGGCGCGCTCGACCCGGTCGCGGCCGTGTTGGGCGCTCCGGAGCTGAAGGCGGCCGCCGCCACCGCCGAACGCTGCCGCCCCTGACTCGTGAGTGGTGAGGACGGTTAGAACCGTCCTCACCACTCACGAGCCCCGGCACCCGCCGCCACCGTCACTCGTCGGCGAGGATCTTCCGCAAACGCGTCAAGGCCCGGTGCTGCGCCACCCGCACGGCACCGGCCGTCGAACCGACCACGCCGGCGGTCTCCTCCGCCGACAGGCCGACGACAATCCGCAACACGACGATCTCCCGCTGTTTGTCCGGCAGGATCCGCAGCAGTTCGCCCATCCGGTCGCTCAATTCGTTGTGCAGCGCCCGTTGTTCCGGGCCCACGGACTCCGAAATCCCGTCGGGGACCTCCGCGACGGGCTCGGTGCGGTTGCGGGCGGCGGCACGACGGGCGTCGGCGACCTTGTGCTGGGCGATGCCGTAGACGAAGGCGAGGAACGGCCGTCCCCGTTCGCGATAGGTCGGCAGCGCGCGGAGGATCGCCACGCAGACCTCCTGCGCGACGTCGTCCGCCGAGGCGTAGGTCCGCTCCTGTCTGCCGATCCGCGACCGGCAGTACCGGATCACGAGCGGGCGGACGGTGGTCAGCAGCTGGTTCAGCGCCCGCCGGTCGCCTTTCCCGGCGGCCGCGACGGGTTCGTCGAGGGTGTACCACTGCGACGGCGCCACCTGCTCGGGTTCCGACTCCGCCGGGGTCCCGGGCGCCACCAAGGCGAGTTCCCTGACCATCGCGCGGTTCTTGATCCGGGCGAGGGTGTCTTCGGCGTCCAGCCCCATCCGCAAGGCGTCGAGGAAGGCGGCGTTGGCGCCGTCCAGCCGGTCGGCGAAACCGGGATCCTGTTCCGCCAGCCGGCCACGCGCGTGGCGCAGGGTCGTGCCGACTGCCTCGTCCGAGATCCCGAGCAGCCCGGCGATCTCTTGAGACGAGTAGCCGTCCATCGTCCAGGCCATGGCGAGTTGCTGGCGTTTCGGCAGCCTCCCCAGCATCGTCAGGACGGCCGACGCCTCGTCGGCGAGCGCGGTGAGCTTGTCCTCCCGGCCGGCGTCGGCGGAGGCCCAATCGGCCCCGACCGAGGTCTGCTCCTTCGCCCTCCGGTGCCCGACCCGGCGGACCCACGCTTTCGGCTGGGTGATGCCCTGCCAGTCTTCGTAGGCGTTGAGCATCGCCTCCGCGGCCGCGTCGCGTGCCGGGTCCAGTGCGAAGCCCGCTTTGCACAGGAAGCCGGTGAGCAGCGGAAATTCGGCGTGGAAGAACTCGTCGAACCCGTCGTGGCCCATCACCCGCACTCACCGCTCTCAGCCGCCTGACGCGAATGCCCTCACAGGACAGGTGCAGTGAGCGGGCCGCTGAGTGTAACGATTCGGTCAAGGTGATGTTTGCGGTGCGTACCCGGCCGGATACCCGGAAGTCGTTTGACGGGGAAGGGAAAATCGAAAAAAAGGAGGTGATAGGAAAATGGAAATGAGGATGGCGGGTGACCTGAGTGAGGCCGCTTGCCGCGGTGAGGATCCCGAACTGTTCTTCCCGGTCACCGAAACCGGCCCCGGCGCACGTCAGGCGGCCAGGGCGAAGGCCGTTTGCGTGCGGTGCCCGGTCGTCTCGGCCTGCCTGGCCTACGCCGTGGACAACGGATTGGCCCACGGCGTTTTCGGTGGGCTGACCGGCAGCGAACGGCGCCACTTGATTCGTGTCGGCAATGCTGCCTGAAGCCGCCTGAAACCACTTGATCGCGTTCATCGAATTTCCATCGTGTTCTTCGTGCGCGCGAAAAGAGGGGCCCGGTTCCGCGAACCGGGCCCCTCTGTCGTGGCGATCAGGCGACGGCGGATTCCTCGGCCAGCCGCTCGTTGCCCGACTGGGTCTTGAGCGGCTTGTGCTTGAGGAAGGCGACGGCGACGATCACCAGGAGCGCGATCGGCGCGCTGATCAGGAACAACTCGCTGGTCGCCTCGCCGTAGGCCTCGCGGACGACGTTCGCGACCGGTTCGGGCAGCGTGGCGATGTTCGGCACCGCGCCGCCTTCGCCGCCCCCGGGCAGCGGCCCGAGCTTCTCGCTCATCAGCGCCAGCACCCGGTTCGCGAGCACCGCGCCCAGCGCGCTCACCCCGATCGAGCCGCCGAGGCTGCGGAAGAACGACAGCGTCGAGGTCGCCGTGCCGAGGTCGTGCGCGTCGACGTCGTTCTGCGACACCAGCACGAGGTTCTGCATCAGCATGCCGACGCCGACGCCCAGCAGCACCATGTACGCGCCGAGGACGACGAGGTTCGTCTTCGCGTCGATGGTGCCCAGCAGCGCCAGGCCCGCGGTCATCAGCGTCGCGCCCAGCAGCAGGTGGCTCTTCCACTTGCCGGTGCGGCTGATCAGCTGACCCGACACCGTGGACGACACGAGGATGCCGAAGATCATCGGCAGGCTCAGCAATCCGGCCACCGTCGGCGACTTGCCGAGCGACAGCTGGAAGTACTGCGAGAGGAACACCGTCCCGCCGAACATCGCGACACCGACGAGGAAGCTCGCGAGGGTGGTCAGGGTGACCGTGTGGTTGCGGAAGAGCGTCAGCGGCAGGATCGGCTCGGCCACCTTCGACTCGACGTAGACGGCGAGGGCGAGGATGACCACGCCCGCCGTCACCAGGCCGACCGTCCACCACGAGCCCCACGCGAACTGGTGCCCGGCCAGCGACGACCAGATCAACAGCGTCGAGACACCGGCCATGATCAGGAACGCGCCGAGATAGTCGACCTTCACGTCACGCCGGATCGTCGGCAGGTTCAGCGTGCGCTGCAGCAGCAGGATCGCCGCGATCGCGAACGGGACCCCGAGGAAGAAGCACCAGCGCCAGCCGAGCCACGACGTGTCCACCATGACGCCGCCGATCAGCGGGCCCGCGATGGTCCCGACGGCGAACACGGCACCGAAGATCCCCGAGTACTTCCCGAGTTCACGCGGCGAGACGATGGCGGCCATGATCACCTGCGCGAGCGCCGTGAGCCCGCCCGCGCCGATGCCCTGCGCGACCCGGCTGCCGATCAAGAGCTCGATGTTGCCGGCGAACCCGGCGACCAGCGAACCGACCACGAACAGTCCGAGCGAGAGCTGGATCAGCAGCTTCTTGTTGTACAGATCGGAAAGCTTGCCCCAGAGCGGCACCGTCGCGGTCATCGCGAGCAGTTCGGTGGTGACCACCCAGGTGTAGGAGGCCTGCGAGCCGCCGAGTTCGGAGACGATCCGCGGCAACGCGTTCGCGACCACCGTCGAGGCGAGGATGGCGACGAACATGCCCATCATCAACCCCGACATCGCTTCGAGGACCTGTCTGCGGCCCATCGAGCCCGCCGGGGCCTCCGGTTCTCGTGGTTCGGTCATGGATACGGACATGGTGGTCCCCCTTCGTGTTCCTGTGGTGCCGGGCGCGTCAGCGCGCGCGGCCGCCGGGCTCCGGGAGCCCGGCGAGAAGCAGTTCGACGGCGTCGTCCAGCAGGTCGAGCGCGGAGACTCGGCCGTCGTGCTGGTACCAGAGCATCAGCACGGCGTTGACCGCGCCGCCGAGCGTGGACAGCAGCAGCGCCGGGTACAGATCGGTCTTCGGGTCCACACCCGTGCGGCGGGCGATCGCCTCGATCATCGGCGCGATGGTGTCGTGGTTCATGGCCACCGCGCGCGAATGCAGGGTGGCGTTCTCTTGAATGGCCTTCATGCGGCCGAGCCACTCTTCGCGGTTCTCGTCGACTTGGGCGAAGTCTTCCTGCAGCGCGTCCACGAAAGCACGGGGAGTGCTGACTTCCTTCGGTGCGGCGAGGAACTTGTCGATGGTGCGCTGGGTCCGCTCGGCACTGTCGGCGTGCGCGATGACGACAGCGTCCTCTTTGGACGCGAAGTAGTTGAAGAACGTGCGCGGGGAGACCCCCGCCGCCGCGCTGATGTCTTCGACCGTCACCTGGTCCAGACCACGTTCGGCGACGAGCCGGACGGCGGTGGTCGCCAGCGCGCGGTGGGTTTCCAGCCGTTTGCGCTCGCGGAGACCTTTGACGGGTTCGGGCATGGGCACCACGATACGCCTAAAGGTGCAGATACTGCAAAATTGCAGTTTGTGAACCGTGCCACTGCCTGCCGGCGCCGGGCCACCTGGCAGACTGCGGCGGGTGAGCGGAACGGTGCTGGTACTGGGCGGACGCAGCGAGATCGGCCTCGCGGTCGCGGAACGGCTCGCCAATGGCGGGGCGCGCCGGATCGTGCTGGCCGCGCGACGGAGCGCGGACCTCGGCGCGGAATCCGAGCGGCTGCTGGCCGCGGGGGCGGAGACCGTCGCCACCGTCGAGTTCGACGCCGACGACCTCGCCGGACACGGGCCGTTCCTGGAAAAGGTCGTCGAGGAACACGGGCCGCTCGACGTCGTCGTCACCGCCTTCGGGATCCTCGGCGACCAGGCGCGCGCCGAAGCGGACGCCGGACACGCCGTCGCGATCGTCCACACCGACTATGTGGCCCATGTGAGTGTGCTGACGCATGTGGCCAATGTGCTTCGTGAGCAAGGAAACGGCAGCCTCGTGGTCTTCTCGTCGGTCGCGGGCGTGCGGGTCCGGCGGGCGAACTACGTCTACGGATCGGCGAAGGCGGGCCTCGACGGTTTCGCGAGCGGGCTGGCCGACGCCCTGTACGGCACCGGTGTGCGTCTGCTGCTCGTCCGGCCCGGCTTCGTGATCGGCCGGATGACCGAGGGCATGTCGCCTGCCCCGTTCTCCAGTACTCCCGATCAGGTCGCCGACGCGACGGTCGCCGCGCTCCGGAAGGGCCGGGGCACGGTGTGGGTGCCGGGACTCCTGAGGCCGATGTTCGCGGTGATGCGCGTGGTGCCACGCGCGATCTGGCGTCGCATGCCCCGCTAGGGAGCGCTGCGCGGTCGGTCCGGCACTCGGTGTCGCCGCCGGCTGTCTGCTTGATCACTTCGAATGGTCCGAACGGGCTTTAAGACCCGGTTATGACACGTTTCTCAGCTAATTCCCAGCTAACGCGGTGATCCTCGAACGCGGGGGATCATTCACGGAAGCGGGGAGAAGGTCGTGCTGCTCACGTCGCGAGGACGGCGGATCGGCGGCCGTGTCGCACTGGGCCTGGTGTCGACGGCCGTCCTGGGGGTCACGGGTTTCGCGTGGACCCAGTTGAGCCGTTTGGACGAAGCGCTCGTCACGGCCGACGTGATCGCTCCTTCCGCGCAGGTGCCCGACGGTCCGGCGGGCGAACCGCTGAAGGTGGCGCAGAACATCCTGCTCGTCGGAATCGACTCCCGGACCGACACCAACGGGAACCCGTTGCCGCAGAACGTCCTCGACGCGTTGCACGCCGGAAGCGGCGACGACGGCGGCGACACCACCGACACCATGATCGTGGTCCACATCCCGGCGGGTGGGGCGGGCGCGACGGCCATCTCCATCCCGCGTGATTCCTATGTGGACATTCCGGGCGGATTCGGCAAGCACAAGATCAATTCGGCGTACAGCCGCGGCAAGAACGCCGCGATGAACACGCTGCGCGCACAGGGACTTTCCGGGCCGCAGCTCGAGGTCAAGGCCAACGAGGCGGGCGCCAAACTCACGATCCAGACGATCGAGCAGTTCACCGGCCTGTCCATCAACCACTACGCCGCCGTCAACCTCGCCGGGTTCTCCGCACTGAGCGAGGCCGTCGGCGGTGTCGAGGTCTGCCTCAACAACCCCGTGCAGGACAAGTTCTCCGGCGCGTCGTTCCCGGCGGGCAAGCAACTGCTTTCGGGCCCGCAAGCGCTGGCCTTCGTGCGGCAGCGGCACGGCCTGCCCAGCGACCTGGACCGCATCGCGCGGCAGCAGGCGTTCCTGTCGAGTATGGCCAAGACCGTCCTCGACGCCGGGACCTTCACCGATCCCACCAGGCTGAGCTCCCTGATCGGCGCGATCCAGGGCTCGGTCGTGCTCGACCGCGGCTGGGATGTGCTCAGCTTCGCGCAGCAGCTGCGGGGCATGAGCTCGGGAGCGCTGAAGTTCCAGACGATCCCGGTGCAGAGCCTTTCCCTGCCGACTCCTTCCGACGGCGACGCGGTGAAGGTGGATCCGGCCGAAGTGAAGGCGTTCGTGAAGTCCGCGCTGAACGCGACGACCGTCTCCGCGGTGGGGGACCCGGCAGGCGGGATCGGGATCAAACCGGTGGCGGCCACTTCTTCGATCGCCGCTCCGCCTTCGTCGTCAGCTGCTTCCACGCCGCCCGCGATGGCAGGCTGCGTGAACTGAGGCTCGGCGCTCGCTGTCCGAGACGGAGGACGCTCAGATAGCGGCGTGGTGCCCGGTCGCCCATTCGGTCACGGATGCGCTGGGCGATGGCGTCGAGCAGGGGCTCGCGGACGTCGCGATCGAGCCCGCGGTACAGGGACGTCGAGCGAAGGAGGTCGGCGAACCCTTCGCCGTCGAACCATTGAACGGCCGGATACCAGCGCACGATCGCCGGACCGAACAATCCGCCGGGATCCTCGACCAGACCCCAACCCTCGCCGGTGGTGCGCACGTCGTCCTCCGACGGCGGATGACCCCAGCCAGGGTTCCCGGCACAGAACCGCTCATGGAGATCGGCGGTCTCGGCGAAGACTTCCGGCTCTCCCGGCCTGCGGACGACGACGTTGCCAAGCAGCGCCAGCCAGCCTCCGGGACCAAGCGCCTCGTACGCTCGCCGCCAGCCGATCGACGGGTCGAGCCAGTGCCATGACGACGCGGCTAGGACGGCATCGACGTCTCGACTTCGACGTTGCTCAAGGTGGACATCCGTTCGCGAGCGAGTGTGGCCATGTCGGCGCCCGGCTCGATGGCGGTCACCGAGCATCCCAGTGCCGCCAGGGAACGCGTGGCCTGACCGGTGCCGCAGCCAATCTCCAGCACCGACGACGTCTTGCCGATGCCGGTGATGGCGCCGAGGTCCGCGAACAGCTCATCGGGATATCCCGGACGGACCCGGTCATAGAGCTCCGGCACCTCGTTGAACACTCGGCCGAGTTCGTAGCGGTTCGCGGGTATCTCCGGCTCGTCGGTCACGAACACACAAGCTATGGGGCTCCTTTGCGGAAACGCCACTGGTTTACCGGCAGGCCGGGTAGGGGCAGGACGGCATGGCCGGGCTCGGATACGGAGGCCACCCACCGGCCCGGCGGAATCGAGCTGGAACCGTCCCGGCCGCGCGGCCCGCATGTAGCGGACGGCGTTGGTCACATCCGGACCGAAGATCCTGCTGAGCTGTATGAGATCGGTGCCGTGGTGCGCCTTGTCGAGGATCCGATGACCAGGAGCCCGGGGAGCGATCCCGATGCTGTCGGCGATCGGGAAAGCCTTGGCCGAGCTGTGGGCATGCCGAGGAGCCCGTCGTCGGTGTGCCCGACGGGCTCTTCGGGGTTCAGACGTGATGCAGGGTGTTGCGCCGGGGTATTCGGAGCGGGTCTCGGTATTGGGGTGAGATGAATTCCGGTAGCCCGTCGGCGGCCATGCGTACTTCCCAATCACCGTGATGAATCAGGCGATGGTGGAAGCCGCACAGCAGGACCAGGTTTCGGAGGTCTGTGGGTCCGCCGTCTGCCCAGTGGTGAATGTGGTGGGCGTGGCAGTTCTTGGGTTTCCGGTGGCATCCGGGGAAGGCGCAGCCTCTGTCGCGGATGTTCAACGCGCGTCGTTGGCCTGGGGTGACGAACCGTCGGAGGCGCCCCATGTCGAGGGGTTCGCCCGAGGTGCTCATCACGACCGGCAGCATGAGGCAGTCGCAGGCGGCGAGCCGTGCTTCCCGGGCGGTCATCGTCCCGACGAAATCGAGGCACGCGGTGCCGAGGCCGGATTTGAGTTCGTCGAGTCCGATGGTGACGTTCACGAGGGTGCGGTAGCCGCTGGTGCCGGGTTGGTCGGGGCAGGCGATGGCCAGGTCGAGCAGGTCGGCCCAGGCGTCGCCCATGCGCTCGCATTTCATCCGCAGGTCGGCTTGGCCGAATTCGTCGACTGGCCGTGGCTGGGCGTGCGCTTCTAGGGCGGCGGCGGTGCGGGCACCGGTTTCGTCGTCGAGCAGGCCGGTGAGTTTCCAGAAGCCGTCTTTGCGGCGTTCCAGGGTGATCTCGCGGCGTGGTTCCTTAGGTTCGGGTTCTTTGGGTTCCTTGCCGTCGGGATCCAGCCAGCCCAGCAAGTTCGCCTCAGCCTTGGTGAGCTGTGCGGGTCCGGCATTCGGGGCCAGTTCGGCGAGGATCTTCTCCGCCTTCGCCCGATCCTCAGCAGACGTGTCGGCGGGGAGCCGTTTCAAGATCTCCAGGATCTGATCGATCCGTTCATTCCCCACCAGACCCTCCGCCGCAACCGCAGCAGTAGCGGGAGCAACAGGCGGAACCTCAGTGCCATCCAAGGCGCGAGTCGGGTTCAACGCGATCGCCCGGTTCACCACAGCGCGCGCCTCGCCGACCGACAGCCCCGCCATATCGGCGAACCACTTATCCGTACGGCCATACCCGTACAAATCCTTGACGCCCCGAGACTCGATCTCCGCCAAGAACTGCCCCAGCGCGGCAGTTGCCACCCGAATCACCTGCAAGGACTGCTGCACGCCATGAGCAAGCTCCAGCTTGCCGGCGCGCCACAGCTCCTGCGGCAACTCGGGGAGGAAGGTCTCGGACACGACTCCATAATAGCACCTTGCTTCGAACACGTGTTCGTAATTTTAAGCGACCAGCGAAACGTGCGAACAACACTGAAGAGTGAAACTATTGCCAACGTCGAATCACCTTGGGCAACCCCCGCATTTAGCCGGCTAAATGCGAAGGGATGCCGCGGTTAGTCGACTAAGTGCGGGCCGCGCGGGGCTGAAAGGGGAAAGCCCCGGGGTGAGCAGGACCGCCCGCCCAGGCCTTGCCCGGCTACCCACGGCGCGGGCAACGGCCCCTGGAAGCCGGCCAAGATTCTTTTGAACCGCATCGCGCCGCCGTCCGTGTCCCTGGAGCCGGGGAAGCCACGGACACGGGATGGTGTGATGAAACGCTGGACGATTCTGGTGAGCCTTTCCCTCTGCCTCACCGGTTGTGCCGCGACCGTCGGGGGTGTGGCCCAGCCGGTGGATACGACCCGGGTGGCCGGGCTCGAGATCACCGACGGGCCCAGCGGTTTCAAACCCGGCGTGCTCGACGCCGGGCTCCCGGTCGACGGCGGTGACGGCGGCGAGATCGACAGGCTCGCGGCCAACGCCGTCGCCGACGTCCAGCGGTATTGGCGCGAGCATCTTCCCGCGACCTTCGAACGCGAGTTCCGGCCGCTGACCACGCTCGTCTCCTACGACTCGGGCGGCCGCGGCCGCGAGATCTGCGGCACCTCGACCGCCGGGCTGGTGAACGCCTTCTATTGCGCGGGGGAAGACGTCGTCGCGTGGGATCGCGGGGAATTGTTGCCGATGCTCAACGATTCCTTCGGTCCGGCGGCGGTCATGACCGTGCTCGCCCACGAGATCGGCCACGCCGTCCAGTTCCGGCTGGGCCTGCCGGGCACGGCTCCGTCGATCGTCAAGGAGCAGCAGGCCGACTGCTACACCGGCGCGTACCTCCGCTGGGTCGCCGAGGGCAAGTCGCCCATGTTCCAGGTCTCCACCGGCCGCGGGCTCAACGAGGTGCTCACCGCGTTGTTCCAGATCCGCGATTCCGCGGGGGTCGCCTTCGACGACGACGGGGCGCACGGCAACGCGTTCGACCGGGTTTCGGCGTTCCAGTTCGGCTTCACCGACGGGCCCGCCCGGTGCGCGAAGATCGACGAGCGCGAAATCGAAGGCCGGAGCACACAAGGCGGATTCGGCTCGGCCGCGGCGAACGTCCGCCTCGACGACCGCCAGGCCCTGGCCGACCTCACCACCAGCCTGCGGCAGGCGTTCCGGCTCGCGGCCACGCCGCCGGCGCTCACCACCGGAGCGGCCTGCGGCGTGACGGCGGAGGACGCGCTCGCGTCGTATTGCTCGGAGTCCAACCAGATCAACCTCGACCTCGACGGCCTCGTCCGGATCGGGACCCCGCCGCGCAGGGGGCGGCAGGGCGGCATCGGTGACTTCGCCGCGTTCGCCGAGGTCGCGTCGCGCTACACGCTCGCGGTCCAGCAGGAAGGCGGGTTCCGGCTCGACGGGCCGGTGGCCGCGCAGCGCACCGCGTGCCTCACCGGCTTTTGGGCTTCGACCCTCACGGACGGTGGCGCGCTCACGTTGTCGCCGGGCGACCTCGACGAGGCGATCGCCGAGATGCTGACGCGGAACAGCCTGATCGCGGCGGACGTCCGGGGCCGGACGCTCCCGGCGGGTTTCGCGCGAGTCGCCGCCTTCCGCGACGGTTTCTCGTCCGGCGCCCAGGACATCTGCGGCAAGAAGTACCGCGCGTGAAGGCCCCCTTCCCTCGGCTGAGCCGAGGGA